>CAMBTZ010000115.1 GCA_945870925.1 Chlamydia trachomatis
TGTATTTACCGTTGGTATTAAAGAGTTCGGTTGGATTGAAACTTCGCCTGTTAGCAAGATTACTAAGCCAAGAGAGGCTGCCGGTAGAGTTCGTTTTTTAAGTGATGAGGAGAGGGCTAAGTTATTGGAAACTTGTAAAGCAAGTGAGAGTTCAATTTTGTATACGGTTGTTGTCCTCGCATTAAGCACAGGCATGCGGTGCAGCGAACTCATGAATCTTTCCTGGTCCCAAGTCGATTTTATGAGGCAGCAGATTCTACTAGATAAGACTAAGAACAAAACTTGTAGAACAATACCACTTGTCGGTTTGGCATTAGAACTTCTCAGGAAGCATGCACAATCAGGCGGATTCAAGACGAATTTGCTTTTTCCTGGAAAGATCCCGAGTAAACCGATTGCAATCAGGAGGCCTTGGCTTGCAGCAATCAAGTTAGCAGGCATCAAGAACTTCAGGTTTCATGATCTTAGGCACTCTGCAGCAAGCTATATGGCGATGACAGGCTCAAGCTTAGTGGATATAGGAATTTTGCTCGGGCATAAGCGTCTTGAGGTTACCAGGAGGTACAGTCATCTTTCACAGCAGCATGTGTCAAAAGTGGTTGAACGGATGAATGAGGAGATTTTTGGGTAAGTATTTTTTCTAGAAATCCCAGACGGCATCACGGAGTTCAGGTTTATAAATATCTGGAAAAGTTGGAAAAGCCAAGTCTCCAGACGAAGTGGAGGACATGAGAGAAGTATCCCATACCTGGTTGCCCCAGTTCAGTATCATAAATGCATCAAAATATGCCTCAGCAAGGAAAGATGTTTTTTCTGCTGCGAGGGCCTTACAGCGATCCCCTACACGATCCCATACCCAAAAATTGGGTAGATAAGAATGGTCAGTTTTCCAAATGGAGTAAAGAATAGTTGTTTCAGGTGATTGGTAAGGAATAATAGCAGTTTCTGTGCTTAAAGCTTGCATAACGTCCTCATGGTCAATCCGAACATGCTATCACCTGAAATGATAAAAAGCAAATGCAATTGAACCTTGAGAATTATAAAAGTCCGATAAGTGGAATTTCAAGATTATCTAATTTGCTGTCTTGTATCATGTAGTAATAAGAAGGATGGCTTTCTGAAGTCAGAAGTTGTATACTATTAAAATTTTAGGAGAAGTTATGGTGAAAGTAAAAGCATATCGAGGTTATTTTTTGTTAGGGTATTGGAAAAGACGATTAATTGGGGTGCCGATTCCGTTTGCGCCTGGTAGCGATCAAGCTCGAGACTACTTTGAATTGATTGAAATGCCAGATAATATTTCCATCCTTGACATAATCGATCCAAAGGAGATGTCGCCTGTGACAATTCGAGAAATTTGCGAGAAGAATGATTTCCCATTTGGTTGGGTAACAGGAATGAATCCGTTGCAGGCTGGATTTGAGTTGGTACTTAATGAGGATGATTTTTTAGATAAAGCGATCTTTTACTTTATTGCTCTAAGGGCATCTAGCACGACCGCTTCACAATACCGCAGGCAGTTTTCCAGATTGAGAGGTGTAGGGATTATCAAAAATGGAAGTACTATTTGTAAATACTTGATCAATCTAATGGATATAGAGCGTGATGTTTTTCAATTGTCTGAGGATAACACGAATATGCAAATTTATCATATGCTCCAAGCCTTTCATGCTTTTCTGAAAGATCCAAAACATGTGAAGCGTAGAAAGAAGCCTATGAATTATGAGCATACTCGAAGGGAGGATCGCCTTCAGGAGGAAGAAGCAGATCAGTTCTTTGCTGCGTTGAAAAAGGTTAATCCGACACATGAATTATTCGGTAGGATTCTATATTACTTAAATCAAATGTTTAAGGGAGATTCTGATGAAGGTCCTATCATTGAGGTGGAGACGCTATTGCGACTTAAAAAGGACGATCTTCAAGGAGAAAATGGCCACTCGGTCATTAATTTTGTAACTCGAAAGGGATTAGAGCCCACTTTTTTTAGCACTTACATCCCTGAAGAACTATTTGCTAGGCTTTTACCTTTGGCAGCAAAGAGTCTTTTGTATGTTTTTCATAACAAGCATCAAGGTCCTATTGATTCAGGCCAAATTCGAAGAGCATTTGTGAGAGCAAGCAAGTTAGCAGGGCTTTCGCGCAAGATTTCACCTGCTCATCTTAGGTAGGTCAAAAGTCCGATAAGCACGTTTTCTGTTTAAAAATCAGCTCCTTGCAGACAATAGAGAAAAAACATAACAAGGAGCGTATTATGACAGTTGCAATCAAGCAAAAAAGCTTTCTCAGCATGAATCAATGGCTGGAAAAGTATCAGAGTATTCCCAAGGGAGGAATTCGTCATCTTATTTTCACTAATCGAGACAACTTTAATGGAAAAGTTGTAAAAAAAATCGGCAGGAAAATTTTACTCGACGAAGAAGCCTTTCTCGATTTTATTAACGAACATTCAAAAGCATAGGAGCAAGGTATGGACATGAGAAAAGGCGATCCATACCTACCTGAGCCTCTTGCATTTTTGAAAGATAAGAAGGTTTGGGTAGGCATGGAGGTTTCAGTAGATGGGAAAAAACTTCCGATCAATCCCTTTACGGGAGGGCTTGCATCATCCACAAATTGTAGCACTTGGGGCACTTTTAGTGAAGCTAAGAATGTGCTTCAATATGATGTTTCATCGAATTATAGACCACAGTATTTAGCGATTGCACTTTCAAAAGAATTAGGTCTTATCGCAATTGATCTGGACGATGTTATTGATCCTGATACAAATGAAATGGAGCCGTGGGCAAGGGAAATTGTAGAGCAATTAAATAGTTACACCGAAATTTCTCAATCCGGGAAAGGGATTCACATTTATGTGTCTGGAAACAAGACAACAAAAGCTTGCAGAGGAGAGAAGATTGAGATTTATGATAATAGTCGGTTCATGACGATCACAAATAAACCTCTTGGGACAGAGCGTCCTTTACGAGAAGCTCAAGAAGAGCTGGAAATCATTTCTGCAATGTACTTAAAAGAAAAACGACCTCACCAATCGCTCATAGATGAATCATCCTTATCGCCTCCAATGGAAGACATTAGAATCATCGAGAAGGCCTCAAATGCGAAGAATGGGGCTAAATTTAAGAGTCTCTATTTTGATGGAAAAATAGACGAGTATGGAGGGGATGAATCACGTGCAGATCTCGCTTTGATGGGGATTTTAGTCTTTTGGACGCAAGATGAGGAACAGTTGGAAAGACTTTTTTCTAAATCAGCTTTGGGACAAAGGGGGAAGTGGCAAGAGAGGGGAGATTACCGACAAAGAACTACCAAAACAGCTCTTGATTCAGTAACTGTAGTTTATCAAGCACCTGAGGTGGGAGAGATTTCACATGAGGATGTGGTTAAAGCCTATCATGACAATGAAGCAGGCGATGCAAGATTATTTACAAAGTTGTACGGAGAAAAATACCGTTTTGACCCTGTGGAAAAAGGTTTTTATCTTTGGAATGGTAGACATTGGGAACTAGATCGTAAAAAGAATCGATTTGAAGATGTGGGGAGCATGGCTAAATATTATGAGAAGGCCGGTTTGGAGGATGCAAAACTACGAGATGCATTGAACAAGAGAGCCTTTGCCTTAAAAGGAAATAAGCGGCTTAGAGATGTCTTAGAAATGACAACACATGGGAATGAAGGGGTAACATTTACAGGGGAGTGGGATAACATTCCTTATTTACTCCCATGCATGAACGGGGTGATTGATTTGCAGACAGGAAAGCTTGTACCCAGTTCGTCTAGGTTGTCAGTCAGAAATGTTTGTCCTGCAGAATATCATCCAGGAGCGGAGTGTCCCCTTTTTAAGCAGTTTATGAGTGATATTATGCTAGGGGATCAAGAGATGATCGAATTCATGCAGAGGCTGGCTGGATATATGCTTTTGGGATTGCCGGTCGAACATATTTTTGTGGTCTTTTGGGGAGAGAATGGAAGAAATGGTAAAGGGACATTTTGTCGGATTTATCAAAAAATATTGGGAGCCTTTGCGAGAACCTTTTCTCCTGAAATGATCCTTCTTCAACGAAATCCCCCTTCTTCAGGAAATCCAAGAGCTGACTTGATGCATCTACAAGGGACGAGAATAGCAATCTTTTCTGAAATTAATAAAAAGAGAGCATTGGATCCAAGTCAGATCAAGAATTTAAGTGGAGGGGATGTAATCTCAGCAAGAGCTCTTTTTTCGAATGAGATTAGAAACTTTATCCCTTCTCACACTTTGCTTATTCAAACTAATTACAAACCGGAAGCGCCATCAGAGGATAATGCGCTCTGGCGAAGAGCTGTGTTAGTTCCTTTTGAAGCTGAGTTTTGGCCCATTCCAACACAACCCCATCATAAGCTGATAGATGTTAAGCTCGAAGAGAAAGTGCTTAAGGAAGCATCCGGGATATTGAATTGGCTGGTGCAGGGATGCTTGAAGTATCAAGAGAGCGGGATAGTGTATCCTGAGAAGGTCCGATCGGCGGTAGAAAGCTATCGAGAAGAAAATAATGGTATTG
>CAMBTZ010000116.1 GCA_945870925.1 Chlamydia trachomatis
GAAGTATTGAGTGGCTTAAAACAGTAAAATCCTTTGGGACAATCAATCTTGCTGAAATTGCCACTGGAAAGGCATTTGATCCAATTAGAGATAGTGAAGTTTTTCAAGAGTTTCTAACCGGAAATTTGTAAAAATAGAAAAAAAGTGCGAAGACCCCTTGTGCAGTATTGGGTAATTAGCATAAGCTGGAATGAATACCGCCAAAGTTTCAAAGATTGAAATTTTTGTAGTATAAAGCTTAACCAATACGGAGGTAACTCATGAATAAAAATGAACTAATCACTGATGTATCAGAAAAAACAGGCTTCACAAAAGCCGATACTTTGAAGTTCGTTAATGCATATATTGAAGCAGTATCTAAGTCACTTAAAAAAGGTAAAGACGTACAATTGGTAGGTTTTGGTACTTTTAGAGTTGCTAAGAGAAAAGCAAGAACAGGAAGAAACCCACAGACTGGTAAAGTTCTAAAAATACCAGCCAAGAAAGTTCCTGCATTCAGACCAGGTAAAGCTCTACGCGAAGCTGTTAATTAGTAGCTTATAGAACTTTTCGTAACTCAAAATTTAGGCCGGTAGCAATATCGGCCTCTTTTTTTTCTCAACAAAATGGTGTCCTGCCTGACACCATTGAAATTGTTAATAAGTATGGGGATCGATTCGAATTCTTTTTTTTTAAAAATTGAGTTGTGATAGGATAAAATTTCAATTTCAAGGAGTTTGTTTGTATGAAAAAGATGTTGTTTAGTCTGTTGCCTTTAGTAACTGCTATGAATTTTTCTGAGGCGGCCGTTAAAGATACGGGAGCTTGTGAGCAGTGCGGGCAGAGTCTTTCTCAGGCGTTCATAAATGTAGCTAAGAAGTGCAGGCCTGCGGTTGTGCACATTCGGGTTGAATCAGGGTCGGGTCAAATAAATAGATTTGGAGATTCTGAAAATCCATTTGAACAATTTCAGGATGAGCTTTTTAATCGATTTTTTGGATTTTCTGGTGGATCGCCAAAAGGTCAATCGCAGAATTCGCAACAGGTAAGTAATGGGTCAGGTTTTATAGTTTCAGCTGATGGTTATATTCTGACAAATTACCATGTCATCAAAGATGGAACTAAAATTATTGTTGAGAAATACGATGATATTGAAAGACAATTTGATGCCGTACTTGTAGGATGCGATCCTAATACAGATTTGGCCGTTCTTAAAATCAGCGGGGAAAATTTATCCTATTTGGAATTTTCTGATTCAGATGCAATTGAAGTAGGTCAGTGGACAATGGCAATTGGCCATCCATTTAAATTGCGTGATTCAGTTTCAGCAGGAGTGATTTCAGCAACACACCGTGGAGATTTGCAAATTTCACAATTAGAAGATTTTATTCAAACGGATGCAGCGATTAACCCGGGACATTCCGGAGGTCCACTTGTTGATCTTAACGGAAAAGTTGTTGGAGTAAATACTGCAATTTTATCTAAATCGGGCGGTAATATTGGAGTTGGTTTTGCAGTTCCTAGCAATCTAGCAAAAATGGTCTATCTTCAAATTCAAGGAAATGGATCTGTTGATAGAGCCTTTCTAGGTGTTCAAATTCAAGATTTAAGTGATGAATTATGTGTCGGGTTTAAATTAAAAAAAGGGACTGCCGGCGCCCTAATTGCAGAAGTTGTCCCTGATTCAGCTGCAGCTATTGGTGGCTTACAAGCAGGTGATGTCGTAGTCGATTTTAACGGAGAAATAGTTAGATCGGCTAAACAGCTCTATACAGCACTTGCAATGTTGCCTTCAGGTGCAAAATGCAATATGAATATCATAAGAGAAGGAAAAGAGAAAAAAATTCATCTTGTTTTGGGCTCAAAAGTAAAAGAGATCTCGCAGGAAGGTGATATTATCCATAAGCTTGGTATAATTGTAGAGCAGATCACACCTGAAAATTCAGGAAAATACGGAATAAAAGCAGAAGAGAAAGGTGTTGTCGTTACAAAAGTCTTGCCAGGTACAACAGCTGCTAATCTTGGATGGACTCCAGGCACTGTTATAATGGTTGTAAACGGCCAGAAAATGACATCTGTCTCTGACCTAAAGAAAAGCTTAGAAGTTGCAAATCCAAAAGATCGACTTGTCTTCCTCATGCATTACCATGGAAAAGCAGCCTTCCACAGCATTAAGCATCCAAATAGCTAATAGGTTCAGCTTTTAATAATCACCTACCTTGCGCGCTTCTGCATAAGGTAGGTGTAATATCTTTATATAATTCCATATCTTATGCTTGCGCTATCTCTGGACTCTTTATTAAAAACATAACGAGCTTCGTGATGCAGTGTCCTTAAAGGCATGGTTTGACCATCAAGTATTATTGGGTAATTGACTGAATGTGTTACTGTGATTTTATTATCAAGTATTTGACAGTCAATTAACACACGCTCTTGTTTGCAAGTAAATGGAGTCGGTCCATCTGTGGGAGCATTTTCTCTAAGATTTGTTAATTCTCTATGACTTTCAACGAATTCTAAAATAGCTAGACTTGCCTGGTTTAAAAAGCAGAGGAGACCATTTGTTTTCTCTAAGTCGCCTTCATAATAGGTAAATACGAAATCTATAAATTTTAAAAGATTTTCTTTTTGGGAATCAAATTCCAGATGAGCCCAATCCTTAATGTCTAATTTTTCAGGAGTATTAATTTCATAATGGTCATGTGGGAATTCTGAAGTTAATTTATGCCGTAATTCGCACTGAACAATTTGTTCTTCAGGAAGTTTGAAGGTTAGATCCATTCTAGGTAGATCAGCATTAATTTGTTCAAAAATAGATAGTTTGGTAGAATCTGAAGTATTTGTAAGATTCCAGCTTTTTTGAAAATTGGGTATAAATTTTGCATCTAGCAGAGTGAATTGTTCAGGAAGTGGATTTTCCTGAATAAGAGTACCGAGTTCCGATTTTTTTATTAGGCCTGAAAAGGTGAAAAAAATAAGTGCTACAGGAATTGTTAAAACACTTAATACGGTATTTATAAGTGTTTTGCATAACGTTGTGAGTGCGCTTGTAAGATCACAGGTACAGATATGGTAAAAAGTTTTTTTCAATCCTTCTATTGGGTAAATAAGAATGTTTACAGCAGAGTAGAAAATGGCCGAAACTATATGATTTAAGCCTGCTCTAGAGTATCTAGAATTGGGTTTTAGCAGTAGAAAGTTAGAAATTTCATGTTTTACTAAATTTGCATCTTTAGGAATTACTAAATCCATATATCACCACCTAACTAATAATTTAAGAATAATTATAAAATAATTAGGTGATATAAGTCAATTAAGGCTTTATAAGGGAACCTCTTGCATTGGGGGGAGGTTTTTTTGAGCAAAGAGGGGAAGCTCTTTTTTAATGAGGTCTTCGTTTGCGTAAGTTATGTGCACTGAGTGGGTTAGGAGTTTTGGGAGGAGGCACTCTTTTACGGCTTGGATGATGTCTTGTATGGTGGCAGTTAGGATTTGGTCGCGGAATTTTTGTCGGACTTCTCTAGTAAGGCCTACTTTGTGTTGGAAGTAAGTGATTGAGGCTCTTGAGCCTGGTGGCACTACCCCATCTACGTCTTGGATATAGCTAAGCTTTGCTTCTAGAAGGTCTTGCTCTGTAAAATTGCCTGCTGCGATGGATTCGACAGCGGAATTAAAGGCTGCGTAGCTTGAAGCTATGTGAGGATCTCTTGAGCTATAGAATTGATAGGTGCCGGTGAGAATGTTGTATTTAGCGCCGCAATTATAGGCTCCGCCCTCTTCTCTAATTAGTCTATGAAGTTCAAGGTTTTCAAATAGATAGCTTGCAAGTTTTAGGTGGGCTGAAAAGCGGGAGGACATTGTTACTGTTTCAACTGATTTTGCATTGTGGGCAATTGGGTAGGCTATTGCTTTTGCTGAATTGATAACTTGTTTTGGTCTAGCGAGTTCTACCCAGGGGCAAAATGATGCTGAGGCGTCTGAGAAGTTCTTCCATCCATAAAATGAGTGTTCTTCTAAATTCTTATAGGAGAGATCGTCACATGAAAGAACAAAGTGAGGATTATTTAAATGAAATAGTGTTTTGCTCAGCGATTCAAAGCGCTCTATTACTTCGGGAAGTAAATTGTCCAAATCTTTTGATAGGGTTTCTAAAAACTTATAATAGGGGAGTCCATGCCATAAATTGCTGACAAAGCTCCAAGGAGAGAATCCTGAGGCCGACTCTTTTAAAGCATACTGAATTGAGTGGCTAGTTAGTTTTTGCTGAAGATAGGTGTATGATTGCATGATCAGCTCTTTAATACGTTCACGATCTTTTAAATCCGGGCTGATAATAAAATCTTTCATAAGATGAAAAAGAGCTTCGCTATTTTCTGATAGCGCTTTTCCTGAAATTGAAATGGTAGGATAGCAAGTGTCGTGATTCTCTTTTTGTACATTTAGTGAAAGAGATGTCCAAATGCCACCAACTTTATTGTGAA
>CAMBTZ010000117.1 GCA_945870925.1 Chlamydia trachomatis
TCTATTATCTTCACTTTCTCTTGCGCCTGAAGCTACATTAAATCAGGCTAGCAAAATTCTCCCTTTTGAATTTTTACAGGAACTCAAAGTTAAACGAAATGGCGGCGGAAATTGTCCTGATGGATGGGTTAAGTTAACTTCAGCAATAGAACTTCCGTTTCTGGCTTTTTTTCCTGAAGAACCAAAACTTAAAGAGACAAGAAAACCAATCCCTCACTAGACACATATACTCGTATACAAAGAATTCACCCAAGAAAAGTACTCTCTTGGTTATGTTGACTTGCCCGCAAGCTGGGTAAAATGGGGCTCTAACCTTGTTTTCAAAGGGACTCTGCAACAAGTTGTTTCTCATGAAAAAGGGACGATTACACAAAAAGAAAAAACCTTTCATGAGCAATTTCCAGCAATGGATTATGAAATAGAGAGAAACGGAAGCAAGACTCTTGGTAGACTTATTCTTGTTGGAACAACAGTCTACAAACTTGAAGTAACAGAAAAAACATCGTCAAAAGAATCAGCTGATCTCTTTTTTAACGCCTTTCATCTTCAAGTTTAATCCAATTTTTTTTAGAGTAGGGGTATGAATGAAAAAAAACTCCTACTTATTTCCTCATTTATTCTAATTCTTACATGGCTGCTAGTTATAAAAATTAACGAGCAGCCCACTAGTTTTTCATTAAATGTTGATAATCAATTCACTTACGGAAAAATTAACGCTCCCGTTCATTTAATTCTATTTGAAGAATTCTCCTGCCCTCTATGCCAAGTTCTTCACAAAGATGCATTACCCTTCATTGAAAGCAACTATGTAGAAACCGGAAAAGTAAAAATAACCATTATCCCCCTTGCTTTTCTTGATGACTCACTTCCGGCATGCACCCTCTCACTCTGTATACAAAAAATAGCCCTCTCTCATACAAAAACCTTCCAAGACTTTCTTTTCGAACTTCCTCAAGCAGACCTAGTCTCATTTACCTTCCGCGATTTTGTCTCAGCCTATATCGACAGCCATAGGACGCTCCCCGCTCCCCAAGTTCTTAAATGCCTTAGAGAAGAGACTTTCACAGAAGAGATTGAGCATAACCTCGCTTTAGCTAGAAAAATCTATCCAGGAGATCTCAGAGTCCCTATCGTCTTAATCAATGGACGACTGATAAAAAATGCCGACAAAAACACCTTAACAAAGGCAATTAATGAAGCGCTATAGTTTTTACATCGCATGGTTAATTGCAGCCATCGCAAGCCTAATAAGTCTCTACTATAGCGAAATCCTCAACATCGACCCCTGTAAACTCTGCTGGTACCAAAGAGCCTTCCTTTTTCCCCTCCCCCTCATCCTATTCCCCCTCATCTTCAATCAAAAAAAAGATCTAATCCCCTACATCCTTCCCCTCCCCCTTATCGGCCTCATCATCGCCCTCTATCAAACACTCACAAGCCCCTCCTGCTGCTACACAGACCCCATCCACCCCATCTTCGGCCTCCTCACCTTCCTCGCAATCACCGTCTTTCTCATCTACACCCTTACTCCGCAGCAAAGGAAATAGCCTATCAAAAAATTGAGGGAGTATTAAATCCTTAGAAATGATAAAATTTCGCCCATGACAACAAAACTTTTAACTATTTTAGGTTCACGCCTACCAGACAGTTCTAATAATACTTTGAGAGAGCTATTAAAACATCGTAGAGTCTTAGTTGATGGTGTCTTAGCCACTGGAAACTTGGAAATCACTGAGGTTCAAGAGATTACAATCCTTCCTAAGAGAAGACTTATTGAAGGGGTTGCTACCATCTACGCTGATGACCATTTAATTGTTGTTGATAAGCCTGAAGGACTTCTGTCTGTTGCAACTGATTTTGAGACGAAGAAAACATTACATGCTAGGTTGAAAAAGGCCTATCCTACCGTATGGCCTGTGCAAAGACTTGATCGCGAGACTTCGGGAGTTATGGTTTTCGGACTTTCTTATGCTGCAAAAGAAGATTTAAAGAAACAGTTTATGGAACACGGTATTTATAGAGAGTATCAAGCTCTTGTCACTGGTGAATTTGCCGGCAAAGGGACTTGGAAACATAAACTTTTTGAAGACGCCTCTTATTATATGAAAGTTAGCCCAAATAGTGAAGGCGAACTTGCTATTACTCACTATGAAGTGCTTCAAACTGGAAAGCGGACCTCCCGAGTTAAATTTGTCCTTGAAACAGGAAAGAAAAACCAAATTCGAGTTCAGACAGCCTACCAGGGCCACCCAATTGTTGGAGATAAAAAATACGGAAAAGGAAGCTCTCCTATTAAGAGGTTAGCTCTTCATGCCCATAGACTTGAGTTTGTTCACCCTATATCCAAAAAAAGACTTTGCTTTACTTCACCCGTCCCTTTTTAATATACCTATATTTATGAGACGATTATACAAAGACCGATTTGATAAGAAAGTAGCCGGATTGTGTGGAGGGCTTGCTCAATATCTCCATCTAGATGCCTCAATAATCAGGCTTCTTTTTATTCTCCTTACCCTCCTCACCGGAGGGATTTTTATATTAGTTTACATCATTTTATGTGCAATTCTCCCTTTAGGTCCAAAATCTTACGTTGAGGCGCACTATAAAAAATTATACCGTTCTAAAACAGATAAACGGATTGCAGGCATTTGCGGCGGTCTTGGAAAGTATTTCCGAATAGATTCAAATATCATCAGGCTAATTTTTGTAGTCTTGCTTTTTGTTACAGGTTTTTTTCCAATGGCCATTGTCTATATTATTGCTATTGGAATTATCCCAGAAGAAGTTCATAACACTAAATAAGACAGTGTTTTACGCCTTTTACCCCTATCTTGATAGAATCAGAGATAGAAAAAAAGGAGCCTAGATGTCAAGAAAATCTAAGATTAAAAATAGCGCTGAGTCACCATCCCTTGATCAAGATTGCTGTGACTGTATCGAAGCCTTATCAAAATGCGTGCACGAGGGAAACCCAGCAACAAGGGCGATGTTCAAAGAAAAAGCTGAATCTGTTTGCAAGGCTTGCTCTTGTTATCATTCAATTAATAGTAAGAGAAAATAGGACGTTTTGTGTACAATTGCCTAAAATTTAGGCGATTTATGAAACGTACTGAAATGCTCAAATCGATTGAGACAACATCTAATTGGGATCTCATTGTTATTGGCGGAGGCGCTACAGGTCTATGGTGCGCTCTTGATGGAGCATCTAGGGGTTATAAGACTCTCCTTTTAGAAAAAGGTGATTTTTCAGAAGGGACATCAAGCAGATCGACAAAACTTCTACATGGAGGTCTTCGCTATCTAAAACAAGGTCGTTTAGGCCTTATTCATGAAGGTCTCATTGAACGTGGTTATCTTGCAAAAAATGCCCCCCACCTATTTACTTCAAGAGCTTTCCTCCTTCCTTTTTATAACATTTTTGATAGACCTTATTATAAAATTGGCATGATCCTGTATGATCTTCTTGCAGGTAGACTGATCTTAAAAAAACATCGCTTCCTTAATAAATCTGCTGCTCTTGCAGAATGCCCGACGCTTAGAGCTGAAAAATTAAAGGGCGGAGCTGTTTATTATGACGGGCAGTTTGATGATGCAAGATTTGCTATTGAAATTGCAAAAACAGCAGTCATGCATGGAGCTACTTTACTTAATTATTGCAGGGTTGATGAAATTTGCAAGTCAGATGGCAAAATCTCTGGAGTAATCGCAACAAACCTAGACACAAATTCTAAGATTATTGCTCATGGAAAAACAATCATTAACGCAACTGGGATTTTCGCAGATGAACTTCGTAAACTTGACGACCCTTTAGCTCTAGCAATCATGATCTTAAGTAGAGGAAGCCATATTGTAGTGGATAAAAAATTTCTTCCCGGAGACACTGCTTTAATCGTCCCAAAAACCGGTGATAAAAGAGTGATCTTTGTCATACCTTGGGAAGGGAAAGTTTTGATTGGAACAACAGAGGTTGTTGTAGCAAGCCCCTCAAACAACCCCAAGCCCTCAGATGATGAAATCAATTTCCTGCTCGATCATGCAAAACAGATCTTAAACCCATACCCTCGAAAAGAAGATATCCAAAGTTCATTTGCGGGAATTCGCCCTCTTGTAAAATCAGACCATAAAAAAAACTCTTCAAAACTTTCAAGAAATCATGAAATCAAAATTTCAAAGAGTGGTCTTGTTACAATTGTTGGAGGAAAATGGACTACAGGGAGAAAGATGGCTGAAGACACTCTTAATAAAGCTTTTAAAAAGCCGCTTTTATGCAAAACAAAAAACCTACCTCTACATAAATCTTCATCACCCTCTAATTTTCATGAGACAATTCGCATAGCTGTTGAAGAGGAGATGGCCTTAACAGCTGCTGACATTCTAGCAAGAAGAAAAAGAACGCTATTTCTTAATACAAGTAAAGCTCTTGAACTTGCCCCTAAAGTAATCGCGATTATGGC
>CAMBTZ010000118.1 GCA_945870925.1 Chlamydia trachomatis
CCCTGTGTTTATAGAGAGCGCGCGCTAGAAACTCTAGCAAAAAACAACATTTCTTATCGTATCGTTTATACAAGCCCAAGCCTTGCCGGAATTCTTGCTGCTGTTAAAGCTGGTCTAGGCTTAGCAATCCTACCCAAAAATCTAATCACCCCTGAATTAAAAATTAATGAACTGCTCCCACCAGTCAAAGATGCTCAAATATCACTTCTCGTCCAAAAAAATCCTACTGATGCACTTACAACCCTATCCAATTATGTAATGAGTCACATCCAATCTGAAAAAATTAAACCTTAAATCGACGTATCCCATCATGAAGTAACTTCACATTGAAATAATAGCGCATATTTACAATCAGATAGCTTTAGAACCTGTTTGAATCCATCCGTAGGCAGGTTGTACATTGTCATTTGGATGAACTCCATCTATATAGTTCTTTAAATTTGCTTTGATAGGTGTATCTATCAGATAAAAATTAAAGAACTATACAGCAAGAAAGACCGGTAAATTCTCAACTTAAAAATTACTATCAATATTAAATGATACGATATTATAGTTATAAAAAACATTTATATTAAAAGCTTATGCGAAGACTTTATTTAATTTTACTTTCTATTCATTTTTCATTTTTAAGCGGTCAAGACAGGGAGGTTGATTTATTTTATACAGAGACTAATTTATCTGCTCCGGAAATTGTCTTTATATCCGGTCATTATCCGATTAATGTCTATTACGCCCAAAAAACACGTGAAGAATTCAAAAAATATACAGAAAGACATGGTTATGGTTTTTACTACGAAGTTAGTGAACCCATGGAAACTAAGCAGCATGCACTGCACTTCAGACGCTGCCAAATTATTCAAAAAGCTTTCGCTTTATATCCTTCAGCTCAATGGCTTGTGTGGGTAGATTCCGATGTATATGTGAACAGACCTGATTTAAGACTCGAGGATCAAATTGATTTAAGTGATACAAGCATTCTCTATCACCTTTTTCATGAAAAACCATGGTCATTTCCTGTTAACACAGGGGTAAAAATAGTAAATAGAGATGCCATAGAATTAGAACAAGAAGTTTGGGATTTAAGAAATACTGACCCTTGGAATCAATTCCCTTACGAACAAAAAACAATTATTGAATACATCATTCCTAAAATACCAGGCAGATACATCATTCACGATCCTTATGTATTAAATTGCATTCTAAATCTTTACCCGGATAAGGTTAAAGATGCCTTATTTGTTCATATGTGCGCCCGTAGTACAAAAGATCGAAATAAAATAATGCGCTTTCGCCGCAATCGCTTTTAAAAAAGAATTCAAATTGAGTGCTTTCTAATTGAAACTGCAATCAGAGAGCTAAGCCATATTAGAAATAAGATGGTCACCATGAAGCCTGATGTTGAAAGGGCCACACCGTAAACGGAAACAATATGTCTTGAAAGGGCAACGGAGAGAATAGCTGCGATGAAGCTGATAAAGGAAGCTAGGTAAATTATTGGTTTGAGTCTTGTTACAAAGAGTCTGGCTGTAACAGGGGGGACGACAAGCAATGCTAGGACAAGGACGACGCCGACAGCACGGAAGGCTCCGACGAGTGTGAGGCTTGTTTGAAAGATAACAATGTAGTTAAAGATGATGGGTGAGATGCGCGCGAGCTTTGCAAATTCTGGATCAAAAGAAGTTACAAGGTACTCTTTAAAAAAGAGAATAAGGCATGCAAAGTTAAGAAGCACTAAAGTAAGAGCAATCCAAATATCATCTCTATGCAGCATATCGACATTACCCATGATGATTTCGGCACCAATATGTATATTCTTTGTAAAAATTGTAACTAAAATAATTCCACACGAAAAAAGGGATGTAAAGACAAGTCCAATGCTTGAATCTCGACCTAATTTGAGGGTATGATTGAAGAAATCGGTAAAAACCATTGTCAAGAAACTTGAGATAAAAGCTGCTAATATTAAAAGCTTTATATCAATTTCTAGTAACTCGCTAAAGGGCCTTGCAAAAAAGTAGTGTAGGATTAAAAATGAGCCGATAATTCCCAAAAGAACAGTATGAGAAATTGCATTTGCAACCATCGCCATTTTCCTTATTACTAAAAACGAGCCTATTATTGCTGCTGCAATCCCAAGTAGTGCGAGTGTGAGAATTTGAATCTCATCTGCAGCTAAATCTGAAAAATGATATTTTCCTTGAAGAGCCTCTAGAATATGAGCAAAGAGAGTTTGAAAAAATCCTATAAATGTTTTACCCCAATATGCAAGTTTCATTATCTTTCCGGAATCTCCTGATTATGAGGATCGATCTTTGGATCACCTAAGAGCTTAACAAGCTCCTCTTCTAATTCAGGGGTGATAATATGTTCCATCTCTTCAGCACTTTTATGTACATTTTCAGCCTGTACATCAAGGCATGTGAAAAGATAGACCTCCCAAAGTCTGTGTAGTCTAATGATCCTTTTAGCTTTTAGAGCCCCTGCGTCTGCAAGACCATAACCTTTAAGTAATTTCTTTGTTCGCATCATAAATATTACAATTGCTAAAAAGGGCGCTGGAAGTCTCATCACCTCTTTGAGATCGTTAAATGTTACTGTTTTCCGTGACTTATAAACATATTTTAGTATGTTTTCCTCCAAACAATTCATCTGAAAGCTTTTGCGTCTAATTACACGACTAATCAAACCTCTTCTTGTTGCAAACACTAATGCTATGATCACAAAAAAGGTTGCCACTATTAAAATGACAGGGCCTGCAGGCAATGCATATCGGCCTCCATATTTCTGGGAGAGCCAAATCGATCCATTTACAGATAGCACTATCCCTATAAACCCCATTGCTATACCGAAAATACTTGACATAAGAAACATATGCCAAAATTTATGAGCAAACTGCCTAGCTGTTGCTGCCGGCGCAATGAGCATTCCAGCCATTAAAACAACACCAACACTTCTAATTCCAATCACAATTGCCAAGACTATTAAAATAACTGTCGCATGATCGAGCCACTTGATCTGAAGGCCACCAATTTTTGCAAAATCTCTATCAAAGTTTAAAACTTTTAAAGCTCTATGCGTAACTACAACAAAGAACAGTATTAAACACGCAAGCGCCATATAAACATAGACATGAATTAAAAGCATTGTAGCTACTTGACCGTACAAAAGGGCTTGAACTTTTTGAAACCATACCGGCTCTGAAAACTGAAGCCGACTTGCAAAAAGGACTCCTATTCCAAGAAAAGTTGATAGCACAAAACAGAGCGCCGTATCGCTATTCAACTTAAGCCTGTTTTCTAAAAAATGGACTAAATAAAGACCAAGAAGTCCTGAGAAAAAAGCTCCGATCAGTACAATTATAGGAAAACTGCCAGGGCTTTCAATAAAAAGACCACTAAAAAGAGCAATTCCTAAAACAATCCCAGGATATGTTGCATGAGAGAGCGTCTCGCCTATTAACGCTCTTTTACGCACATAGACTAAAACTCCAACAAGACTTGAAGCAAGCCCCATTAAGATTGATCCCATAGTGGAAGCAAAAAGTATGGGATCTGTAAAAAACTCTGTAAGTGAGACCAAGTTATTTTGTCCCTTCTTGCTTCCCTTTTGCATAAAGAAAGGCCTCTTCTAATAAGCCTCCTTTCTGTCCAAATGCTTTTATCAAATTCTCAGAATTATAAATTTCTTTTAATGGACCGGCAGCTACTAATCTCATATTGAGCAAGATAGCAAAATTAAAATAGCTCTCAACAGTATTTAAATCGTGATGAACCACAAATATAGTCTTTCCAAGGCCTGCAAGTTCCTTAAGTATATCAACAATCAATTTCTCTGTAGTGATATCAATTCCGGAAAACGGCTCATCTAAAAAATAGACATCGGCATCTTGCAAAAGAGCTCTACCAATAAAAAGCCTTTGTTGCTGCCCACCTGACAAATCCGAAATTTGCCGATTTGCAAGCTGTGACATTCCGATTTTTTCTAATACTTTATGCACTAATAGCTTATCATCTTTACTTGGCCTTTTAAACCACCCAAGCCTTCCATAAAGACCCATTAAAACCACTTCAAATGCTGTAATAGGAAAGTCCCAGTCAATACTCGACCTTTGCCCTACATAGGCAATTTTACCTAGCATCTCTTCTGTAGTCTTACCGAAAAATCGAACTTTCCCGGTATTCGGAGGAACAAGGCCGATCATTGCTTTAATAAGAGTGCTTTTGCCAGCTCCATTGGGTCCGATAATTGCAGCGACAACCCCTTTTGGCACCTCAAAATGGAGGTCCCAAACAACAGGCTTTCTGTCATAAGTAACAGTCAAATCAGTGACTTCAATGCAATCAAGCTTCATCTAAATTTTCCTTTAAAACCTCAGCATTATATTCGAGCATCTCTAAATAACTTTTTCCACCTAACGTATCTCCATAAAGAGTACTT
>CAMBTZ010000119.1 GCA_945870925.1 Chlamydia trachomatis
GGCTGCTTGTCAATTGGTGGAATTGCAGGTAGTTTGTCACTTGCATCCAAAATTTTTTCGCCTATAAAATCAAGATGTTCCTTTAATGGGATATTTCCGTAAAAGTAGAATATACATCGACTTGGATGGTAGTATGTTTTATGGAAATCGATCAAATCTTGATGCGTTAAATGAGGGATCTCTTTTGGATCGCCGCCGGAATCATGTCCATATGGGGTATTAGGGCAAAGTCCGCATGCAAGTTTTCTCCAAAGTAGAGACTCAGGATTGGAAAAGACCCCCTTCATTTCATTAAAAACAATTCCTTGCAATGTAAGCGCTGATTTAGAGTCTTCAGGATCAACAAATGCAAAACGGTATCCTTCTTGTTGAAAGCTTGTCTTATTTAGCAATGGGTGAAATGTTGCATCGAGATAGACGTCTAAAAGATTAAAAAAATCGCTCTTGATTTTCGATGCAGCCGGGTATGCGGTCCATAATTTAGCTGTTAGTGCATTCATATAAGTGTTGCTGCTTCTGCGTAACATCGAGAAGAAAGGATCATGAATAGGAAATTTTTCTGATCCACAAAGAGTTGTATGTTCTAAAATGTGAGCAATACCGGTGCTATCATAGGGATAAGTTTTAAAAGTGAGTGCAAATACATTTTCATCATCATCAGCTGCGATATGTACTATCTCAGCACCCGTTTTATCATGAACCAAATGAAAAAGTTCTACGCCGATCTCGTTGATGTTGTGGATCTGCTTAACGTGAAAACCCCGATAATGATCGCCCTTTTTCATATATCCTCATGATAATATTTATAATCGAGCCATTATCGTGGTTTCACACTTTTTTGGCTACGTGTTTAAAAGTCAAAACGTACGCCTGCTGTCAGCCCTTGAAAGATTAGGTCAGTGTCAGCAATTGATGAACTGTGTTGATTGTGAGAAAACCAAACCTGAGCATCCCATGATAGATCTAGCACAAATCGATACTTGTTATAGAGCATCCAATCAGAAGAAGCTCCTAAAGAGAGTTCTAGTACAGGACTCAGCGTTGTGGGATCGTATTTTTGATCTGCAACTTGCACGCCTGTATAGCCTCTTAGACCATTTGTCTCAAATGCCTTAAGTGCCGTGTCGTAATTTCCCCAAAGAAGAGCTAGACCGGAATTTCCAAAGAAACCTAAATGTTTGCAGCAGTGCCATAGACCATTCACACCAAATGTTGGACCAACACCCCAAAATGATTGGACAAAATGGGTCTGACTTCCACCAATCGCAGTTGTTAAACTAGCAACAGAATTTATGACATAGACGGAGTGAAAATGTTGTCTAATCCAAGCCCCTTGTAATCCAAAGTGAGGATTAAGAACCATTTGGCAATGTAGTGGGATAGATTTGGTAAGTTCTAAGTGCATGTTGTTATATTGAAACATCCAATGAGCATGTGAATTTTCAATATATCCAGTTGAGCCCCCATCAAATGTACATGCTGTAAATATTGAATTATTCGGCGCGTAGAAAAAAAGAGGGATAATTCCGGTATTTAAATTTTCAGAACTAACAGCGCTATCTTGGGTCCCATATAGGAAAGAGTAATCAAGAAAAAGGTCCCACGCATCATATTCCAAATTCATTCCTAGGGCAACTTTAAAACCCGGGCTTGCTGTAGGTTCAGGAGCATAGATCTCTCCTGCGCCAGTAATTAAACCGGGAGTTAATGATATATGTGGATCCGCGGTTCCTGGAACAGTGATCGCTTTCCCTGTCTCAGCATAAGTATTGCCTTCCTGTTTTGCAGCCCAGTAGATAAAATCAAGGACAAAATAGGGATGGTTATTGTATTTTGGCAAAAAGTTTTCAGCACAATATGAAGTAGGGGTTGAAATATCTGAAGTCATCCCATCTCCATAGATAGCTGTAGTTGTTAATGCAGCAATAAGCAAGCCCTTTTTCATAAATTCCCCCTGTTTTTATTAAGTTTAAATTTTTATATATATTCTGTCCAATTAATTGGCCTTCTTATATTTTTATAGTAAATTCAATTCGCTATAGGCATTTCGACTTAAAAATATTTGGAGATTTAAAATTAATTGGTCTAGATCGGTTCGAAGTTTTTTGCTGGCTTCTCTATCTTTTTTATATTCCCAAGATCAAGTCTGTGATAAGCGTTCGATTTGTATCATTACAAAAGAAGGATTTCGAGGGGAATGTGAATTTGCAAATCGTATGAAAATTGCATGTGCTCGGTTAGGTTGGGAGATTGATGTTTGTGATCTTAGTTCTTTTCAAGATTCAAATTATGACTGCGATTGGATTTTTACGATGGTGCCTAAAAAAAAATGTAGTTTAATCCATGACGATTATCTTATTTTATTTGATCCTATACACCATTTTTTTAATAGAAAGGGGGGGTTAAATAAAGAATATAAGAGCTATTTAGGGTTTCTTACGACATATGATAATATAGATCAGATAGTAGGTGATCTTCAGCATACTAAGAAGCAATTGTATCCAAAAAGATGGTATCCAACTGTTCAATACCGTCCTTATCGAAAAGTTATCCCGTCTCGCCTTTTCTATATTATTGCAAATTGGGGTAATCGTCTTTCTGATGAGAAATATAAAATTTTACAGTCTAAATTGGCTTTAACAGATTATACCAGTTTATATGGGATCTCAAAACTTAAAGATATTTATGGAGAGGCATTCAAGGGGGAGATTAGTTATGATGGCGAATCTCTTATTGATCTAATCTCGGAACACGGGGTTTGTCTTATTCTTCACTCAGATACGCATATTAAGTATGAAATTCCATCGGGTAGAATTTTTGAAGCTGTAGCAGCTTCTGCAGTAGTTATTTCCGATTTAAATCCTTTTGTTATTAAAAATTTTGGAGATTCTGTTCTCTATATTGATCAAAATCTTGATGGGAGCAGTATGTTTGAGCAGATTGATGCGCATATCCATTGGATCAAAAATCATTCGAAGCAAGCATTAATTATGGCAAAAAAAGCTCATAAAATTCTTGAAAATAATTTTCTACTAGAGGATCAACTCTTAGATTTTAATAATTTTCGGGAATCAATTAAGTTTAAAAATGAGCACTGAGTCCTTTCTTTTGGTCCCCCATGAAATTAAATTGCTATTTTTATCAAATAAAACAGGTCCAAATTGTGTAACTGAAAGAAAGTTTCCGTCAGGAGAAAAAGCTAGTCCATGAGGAAAGTTGAGCTGAGATCTAGGATTCTCAAGAGTAAATGAGGGGGACTCATCCATGATATAGTTGTTTTCTTTATCATACAAATAGAATGTAATTGTATCTTTATTGCTATTGCTCAAAGCGATATGATTTCCATCAATTGTAAATTTAATATCTTCTGGACGTGATAATAGAGATGAAGGGGATTGGAAGATTTGCCGAGGAGTGCAAACAATTCCTTCTTCTAATAAATCAATCTTATAAATCATCACTGCATTTGTTTCAGATAAAGTTACTAGAAGACATGTTCCATCAGGAGAAAATGTAATTCCTTTTGGAATTCCTCTATCAAGTTCAGAGTTTTGAATCAGACTTACTAATTTAAAATTAACATCAGGGTTTGCAAGGTCATTTATTTGAAATATTGCTATTGCTTTGGGATCTTGTTTTGATGCTCCGTAAGCAACTGCGAGATAATTTCCATCTTGTGAAAATGCGATTCCATGAGGACGAAAATTTTCAGTAGGATAGGGAAATGGAATAATTGCAATCGGTATGCTTTGGTAAATTCCGGTTAAATCAGAGTGATATATATTAAAGGTTTGATTTACCCAATTTGCTACTAATAAAGAGGTTCCATCACGAGAAAATAATGCATGTTGAGGGCAACTTAATTTGGAAGTGGGGTTTTTTAAGATTTGAAAAACGCTTGTAGTGTTGTCTTTATTCAATTTATAAATAATTATGCTATTATTATGAGTAAAGGTTACGCAAAATAGATTGTTCTTTGGATGAAAATCAACACTGTTTATAAGGCTTTGATCTAAATTTGTATTCATGATTTCATGAATGGGAGAGGGATTTATTTCTTCAAAATAGGCGCCTAAGTCAGACAATATATAAAAAATAAAACATAGTTTCAATAATGAGATCATATTGTTATTTAAGTGTTTGGTTAAAAAAGGCCTACCGAATTATCTGTAGGCCTTTTAATGTTAAATTGAATTCTTGCTTACCAAGTTAGATTAGAAGAGGATTGGTATTCGTTTACTCTTGTTTCAAAGAAATTTTTCTCTTTGCCAAGATCAATTACTTCACTCATCCATGGAAAGGGATTCTTTTTGTTATAGCGAGCTTGAAGGCCGATACGCTCAAGTCTTCTGTCAGCGATGTATCCGACG
>CAMBTZ010000120.1 GCA_945870925.1 Chlamydia trachomatis
TAAAGAGTACTTTTAGCAAGACGAATTTCTTTGCCCCGCTTTCCACAAGCCTCTTTTACTTTTTCTAATGAATCACGGCTTAAATTACTCTCAGGAAAAATCACTTTAATGTTGTACTTGCATATATGATCGATAATTTCCTTAACCTGCATAACACTAATCTGCTCATCAGGCGCAAGCCCCTGCAATGCCTGCATTCTAAATCTCCAATCACCATTTTGAACTTCATTCTGTGTTGCAAAATAACGTCTTACGTAATAATTAAAAGCATCGTGACTTGTAACTAGATATCTCTTTTCTTCCGGAATTTTCTGCATCTCCGCTTTAATCAGGACATCCATCTCAAAAAATTCTTTCCTAACCTTTTCAGCACGTAATAAATAGCTCTCTTTATGAATCGGATCCTTTTCAATAAGTTTTTCTAGGACTAAGTCAATGCCGCCGCTCCACAATGAAATATCCATCCAAATATGAGGATCGAGTTGCCCATCAACATAAATAATTTGATCGGGATATTTTTTTAAAAGCTCATCTCCAAGAAAAACAACATCTTTATGCTGCTTCAATTGGTATTGCATGCTTCCGGAATGTTCAAGCATCAAGCCATTTGCAAAGACGATATCAGCATATGTAAATTTTTCACCATCCCCCTTAACAACTTCATAAGAGTGCGGATCTTGATTTCCATTAATAATTGCAATAACTTTAATTTCAGAGCCTCCAATACGAGCTACAAGATCTTGAACAATAGCTGTTGTTGCAAGAACCCGAAGCTTCCCATCACTCTTTACCCAATCACCAAGCTCACCTGTTGATTCGTGCACACTCCCGCAAGCTATTAAAATAAATGAACTTAAAATTAAGAGAAACTTTGCCATGTATATAATCCTTGACTACAACCGGAAGTAAAATGGAAGCGGATGGCATAATTACCTAATAACTCAATATTTCTTACTGAGACATTAAGATCGGCCGGAACATCCTTTTCAAGACATCTAGCACAAGGGCACATGTCTTGCAGGTCTGAAAAGCGATATTGCGCCTTCTTATCCCCACAATGAATTACAGCGTGATGGACATCTACTTTCTTTACTTCTACTATTTTTTTATCCTCATCATGATCACATAGTTTAGAGCTTATCTCAACAGCAATCTTCCAAAGAACTTCCTGACTCAAAGAAAATTTAGCACCCCCACCTTGATCCAAACTTTCCATCAAATGGGGATCTATTGGAACCTGCCCAAGAAGCGGGATATTAAATTTTTTTGAAATCTCTTCTCCACCACCCTCTCCGAATAATCTATGTTTTTCACCTGTTAATGGATCTTGATAAAAACTCATATTTTCAATAATTCCCAAAAGAGGAACATTCATATTTTGAAATAAATAAATTGCCTTTTCTACATCAAGCACAGCAATTTTTTGAGGTGTTGTTACAGCAACTGCACCTGTAATAGACAATTTTTGTAATATAGTAAGATGTATATCACCTGTACCTGGAGGGAGATCAATAATTATAAGGTCTCTATTATCCCATTTTACTTTTGAAATGAATTGTTCAATTATTCCATTAATTAAAGGTGCGCGAACTGGAGCCCCCTTATTAAATTTTGAAAAATAGGCAGCTGATATTATCTGAATTCCTTTAGATGATGCCGGAATAATCTGCCCTGCTTCCTCTTTTGGATAAATATCTGGAGTTAACATACCTTTTAATGAAGGTCCATAAATATCGGCATCAATTAATCCAACTTTAAATCCGAGGTTTTTAAATAATAATGCAAGGCTAACGCTAATTGTCGATTTACCAACTCCACCTTTTCCAGAACCTATTACTACTATTTTCATTTTCATATATTACCTTATGAAATTAATTTATGGCTTGCAAAAAAGATTAATATTATCTAATATTCAAAAAACGGAAATTTTTGTTATACAATTAAACTCATTGAATATTTTTTTTTACGAAAAGGAAGAAGAACATGGCTTATAAATCAGAAACAATCAGCGGACTAAAATCTCTTGATGATATTGAAGACGTAATATCAAAAGCGATAAAAAAAGTTGGCGGACGAAAAGAAAACGACCTCTGCAAATACCTCCCAATGTCAACAGGTGGCTATATGCACCACTTTACACTAAGAAAAATGAAATTAAAGCAACCTTTTGAATTAAGTTCTTTAATTGAAAAATTTATTATAGCTTCTACTAAACCAACTGTAATTTCGCCAAAACAACGTGCTGCTCGCGGTTCAAGAAAGAGAAAAGATCAAATTACTTTTACTAAGACTCAACTAGATCGACTATTAAATATGGCTAAAATCTCTGGCGATAGAGAGATGGTTTCAGTATTAAGCCCAAAAAAATCTTTAGCTACTTGTAAAAAAGAGCTAATTCAAGCAATTCGTGGAAATGTAGCTGATCAAGTATTATGGAACACATTTACTGAGATCACACAAAGCCTAATAGAAGCTGAATCTGCTTTAGAACAACTTTTTAATCGTTAAGTCTTTTTTTCAAATTAGCCTCTAAGCAATATCCTTAGAGGCTTTTCCCTTGTTTATTTTAGCTTTTTTTGCTATATTCAGTGTCATAAGAAATCAAATATATTAACAACCAGGATTTAATTATGTCAGAAAAAACTTCAAGTGGCTCTGCTTTTAAAGGGTTACGCGGTATTCTTTGGCCCGTTCACGGATTCGAACTTAAAAAATTCCTTCCTATGGGCATAATGATGATGTGTATTTTATTTAACTACACCATCTTACGCGACACAAAAGATACTCTCGTAGTAAACTCCCCAGGTGGAGGAGCCGAGTGCTTATCTTTCTTAAAACTTTATGGCGTAACGCCCGCTGCAATTTTGTTCATGGTTATCTTCATGAAGCTTGCAAACGTGCTCACACGTGAAAAACTTTTTTATACAATTCTTGTCCCCTTCTTAGCCTTCTTTGGTCTATTTGGATTTTTAATTTACCCAAATAAAGATCTATTCCACATGAGTTTGACAACGATTCAAAATTATCAACACCAGCTTCCTAACCTTCATTGGTTAATCCCGGTCATCGGAAACTGGAGCTTTAGCCTATTTTATATTTTATCTGAACTTTGGGGTAGCGTTGTACTTTCAATGCTTTTCTGGCAGTTTGCAAATGAAATCACTAAAGTTGATGAAGCAAAAAGATTTTACGGACTGTTTGGAATGCTTGGCAACGTTGGGCTAATGCTTTCAGGACCAACAATTATTTTCTTTGCACGTTATGCAAAAACACTACCAGTTGAAGTCGACGGATTCGGCGTTAATTTAAAATTCTTAATGGCAGCAGTTGTTGCATCAGGAATTATCGTTATCGCAACCTACAGATGGATGACTAAAAACGTTTTAACAGACCCAACACTTTACCAACCGGGTCAAGGATCTAAGAAAAAAGAGAAAGCAAAACTTTCAATTACAGAGAGTTTCCGTTATATCTTAAGCAATCCTTACTTAGCTTTAATTGCTGTTCTAGTTCTTTCTTATGGCGTTGCAATCAACCTCGTAGAAGGAATCTGGAAAGGTCAAATTAAAATTGCATTCCCTGACAAAAATGACTACAACATGTTTATGGGAACATTCTCAACTTGGACAGGCGGTATCACTATCCTTCTAATGATTGTTGGTAACAACATCATTCGTCGCTTGAGCTGGCTTAAAGCTGCAATTATTACCCCAATTATGATCCTTGCAACCTCAACTATCTTCTTCTTCTTCGTATGGAACGGAGCGAAGAGCACACCGTTTGCCCCTCTAATGGGAACAACCGTTGTAATGGTAGCTGTTATTGTTGGTATGATCCAAAACGTCCTATCAAAAGGAACTAAGTACTCACTATTTGACTCAACAAAGCAAATGGCGTACATTCCACTTGATCAAGAAGCGAAAGTAAAAGGACAAGCAGCTGTTGAAGTTATTGGCGGAAGAGCCGGTAAATCAGGTGGCGCTCTTGTTCAATCTACACTTCTTGCTGTTATCGGCGGTAGCGTATCGCTTGCAAGCTTGACTGTAATTCTAGGTCCTCTTGTAATCGTAATATGTATCGTATGGATCGCTTCAGTCGTAGGCCTTAGCCGTAAATTTACAGCTCTTGTCGAAAGCAAAAAAGAAGAAGAAAAAGAAGCTGCAACTCTTGCAAAAGCTACTGCTTAATTAATATCTAAGCAGAATAAAATAGAAAAACCCCATGATCTTATCGATCTTGGGGTTTTTTATCATAGCATAAATCTGCAACTGTTTAAGACTTGCTCGATTTGACTCTAGATTCCAAGAACTCCCTTGCAAGCCTATCAACACCCTTACAACGATCATAATCAGCAAATTTGT
>CAMBTZ010000121.1 GCA_945870925.1 Chlamydia trachomatis
AATAATAAATACCCTCTACCACGAACACACCTAAATTCGGTGTCAGGCTAGGACATTCAGACGCCCAGATTACGCTAATTATGAAATTAATAATTAACATATAGAAAAAACAAAGGATATATATCATATAAAATAGATGATTAATTTAATTATGGAATTTTCATGACAGATCCAACAAACCCAACAAAAGTCTCAACACATACACCTGATCCCCTTGGTCTTAAGCCAGTTATTGATTCGAATCCTGACGTAACTAAAGTTGCATTATCAAGTCTTGCTAGACTAGAAGAATCAACTCCCCCTCTCTCTTCAAGAGAAATAACTAGCGCAAGCACAACGTCAATCTCAGAACTCTCGATTGAACATCTTGATTTAGACAAACTAGCTCTTCCTACCGGATTGGGCTATGGTTATAAAGCTGCTAATTTAATGCAGTTAGAAATATTAGCTTTAAAAGTTGCCGCTGAAGTTCCTAGATTTAAAGCAATTAGGCATGAAGAAGTGCTTTCTTACATCCTTATCCATTACCCCAAATTTTTAGATGATTACGCTATATTTAGATCTTTGTTAGGCAATCCCCCAAACCTTACTGAAGAAGCAAAAGGTATGCTTTTATCAATGAGATCGCAGATTGAAGAAATATTTACAAATAAAGAGGGAAAATCTCTTTTTGGATTAGACCCTTTCATTAAATCCGTTGGTTCTGATTTTTTAATTGTCAGAAGTACTGGGAAAGAAGATTCCGATACAAATTCAAATGCAGGGGGAAATTTAAGTATCCCTTATACGAGAAAAGACGAAAGAGAAGTTTTATCTCATATAGGCAAAGTACTAAGCTCATATTTTAGCGATAAGTCAATATCACAAAGAATTACTTCCCGTGACCCAAGCTTGGTTGAAGATGAGATACCATTTGTTCCTGTCTTAATACAACAGATGTGTGGGGAGCCTCTAAACCTGGAAGTAACAGAAGCTGAGATCCCAAGATCTGGCGTAATCTTTATCAGGAAAGATATTTCAGAAGCCTCTATCGGACTCGGACATAATGAAGGAATTGTAAGTTCTAGAGTTTCTACAGACACCTACCACTTTACAAGAAACGGTGGCGTAAGCTGTTCCGTTCGAGAAAAATCTTCTCGATTTCGTGGATTAAGAGATGGGGATCTGATTTCTTGTAGCGAAGTTTCCTGCCCTAAAAAAGCTAGCACCTCCCCTTCTTTAACAAAAGCTGATGAGACATCATTACAAAAAATTGCAACCGAAATTTATGATCTTTATGACAAAGAAATGGATGTAGAATTTACAATAATTAATGGCAAAGTCTATTTATTGCAAGCAAGGCCTTTACCCAAAATAACCGAACATACACATTCTTATGTCAATATAGGCAATGTTGATGATTTAAAGGGCGGAGTAGTTGGAGAAACACTTTCAGATGGGGGAAATTTTGTAAGAACGATCGAAGATCCAAAAGAAATCGTTATCGCAAATACGATAATAGACGCATATAAGAGATATCAAGCGATGAGAGATGATGAACGAAACGAAATCAAGGGAATTATCATTAAAAATGAGGCTCCCCGAACTTCACACGAAGTTGTTTTTTTAAAAGGACAAGGACTTCCTATTCTTGTGATAGATCAAGATGTATTAGAGCCTCCCTTCCTTTTAGATCCTCAACAAGGTGTTCTTGTAAAAACTGGAGATATCAGAGAAGGGTTTATCTGTTATCCTATTCCCTTAAAATATTCCGTAAAGGTTTCTGAATTACCCCTTCTTATGGATGCCCAACTTGTCACTCCAAATTTTGAAAGGGGCGCTTTAATTCGACAATCCTTAGATCGATTACAAGAAAGAGTTAATAGTTATAAGCGAGAAGATCTTAAAAAAATAGCATCTGCTCAAGATATCAGAGATTGTTTATTTAAAATAAAACAAAGCTCTATAGATGAGAAAAAACGTGCAATTGGGAGTCTTGTTTCATTTGTAAATGACAAAACTAAAGAACCAGATATCCTTCCAAAAAGCCGCATAGAATTAATTGTAGTTTTAGAAAATTTGATCGATATTTTAGATAGCAATCAATCTCTTTTAGAAACAGATTCCTTGTCATTAGAGAGACTTTATGTAGCAAGATTACTAGAAGCTGTTTTATTTCAAAAAGGAACCAAAATAATTGGGGGATTTTCGTTGATTCGTTCCATAGAAGATATCCGAAGTCAAAGAAAAGGCACAGCTATTTTAAAAAGACCTCATGAAGAAAGCACACTAGGCGATATCCCTTTTGCAAAAATGGAAAAATGGCTTCTAAACGAAGATCTAAAAAAAGCTTGGACTTCTTTATTTCCTCATTTGTCAAGTACCCCTGAAGAAAAAAAAGAACCCTTCAAGCAATTACTTATTCGTATACAAGCAATTGGAGGAGAAGTTGCAGTATTAAACGCAATTATAAACGATTGGATTAAAGAGGCAAAATTAGATGGTTCTGAAATTACTCGAGAAAAAGCATTCGACTTTTTTGATCACATGCAAATTACGCTAGATAAACTTAACCCTATTTTAGAAAGCGCCGAAGCTATAAAAGCATTTGTCGAAAAAAATCGTGCGAACATGAGCTTTTGGTCAAATCACGCTTATATAGAAACACAAAAAACTCATTTAATTGCAGAACTTACTCAATTAGGCCTTATTGGAAATCCCGCATTCAGTGATGACATCAAAATACTATCACCAAATACACGCTTAATTTTGATTCAATCCCTAAAATCTGCTGTACGTTGTTTAGATGAAGTCATCAAAACATGCACAGGATCAACAGAATATAGTTCGAAAACAGAAAAAGTTAAAGATTTTTTTACTTTACTTTGCATCTACAGAGATCTCGCTGATTCTATACACATATTATCGGGCTCAAAATCATTAAAAAAGAACGACGAACTTCTGAACAGCGAACGTTTTTTCCCAAAACAACCTACATACGAAGATGCAAAAAGAGTTGAGGATGGATTTATAGCGCTTGATATTGGAACTGCTTACCTTGCACCATCAATTGATTGTACAGAAGAAACAGCAGAAGAGTTTTTAAAAGTACACTCTACATTTGATGTGAATAGCTTAGTCAAAAAATTTCAAAATAAAAGATCAGTGGATTATACAACACGCATTTGTCCCGCAGTTTCTTTGGAGGAAAAGTTTACATTATTTCATCAATTAATGGAGAGCGATCTAGATGCTCTCAGTTACGAGGCTGGATTGACAGAAGAAATTTTCCCACAAGCAATAAAAGATTTTATTCCCATTTTACAAAGAGAAATACCTGGCTCTGGAAGAATTAATCAGGTCTCTTTGCAGGAGGGTATCCTCGAAGTAAAATTTGCCATACCCATAAAAGATCACCAAGGAGAGTTTACTATTCAATACGATAAAGAAACAAAGTCTTACAAAGCAACCTTTCAAATAAATGGTGGAAATGAGGATAACAGATGGAATAATCTTCATAAGGTTATTAATGAAATGAAAGATTTTTTTCCAATTCCTATAGAAGAAAACGGCTGTTATCTCGGAGGAATAGTTATTAAATTTGAAAAAAGCGATCCCTCCAATTTAGGCAATCTCTGCAAAGTATTAGCAAAAATTCGCATATTTTCTTGTGGAGGTTTTTATGAAGAGAGACATTCTTACTTTAAACTATTTCCAGATACTGTAATTCAAGCTGTTCTTGAAAAAAATCCAGACCTATGTAGACTTGTACCTCAAGAAATTCTTGATCGAATTTCGAGCAGTTCTCCCTAACAACAAGATTGACCTCATACCTAAAAATTGGGGTCAAACGTTGGAATTCGGATTTGGTGAAGGGGTCATAAAGAGATCAGGATCAGAAAAGAAAATATCTTGACCATGAATCCCTCTTATCAACATGAAAAAAAAGAACCTGGGCAATGATATAGTCATTGGACTTTGAATTAAGACCATGGCTTCAAGAGCATTTCGATCTTATTACATGCCTGCATTGGATCTGTAATAACAGAGTCCTGCTTCGGCACCACTTTCGTTTGTAATAATCTAAAGCGCTCTTTTTGCCACCAGTCTTTTTGAAAATCAAATAACTATTATTTTTCAAATCGCATGATCGCACGGCTGCAGTAGGGATACTAGTTACCCGGCACCCCCAGCACAGATCCGTACATGCAGAATTACCGCATACGGCTCTTCCCTCAGATAGTGACACCAAATCGTTTATTCGGATATTCATGACATATTTTTGGTTTTGGTAACCAATGATTTAACAATAGTCTCATTTTATCCCATGTTATAGGTCTT
>CAMBTZ010000122.1 GCA_945870925.1 Chlamydia trachomatis
GTGGAATAGAGACAAAGCCTATTCCTGTCGAACTTGCCTATGGTATAGAACGTCTAGCAATGTTTTTACAGAAAAAAACAAATATTTTTGACATCCAATTCAATAATGAACTCACATACGGTGAAGTTTTTTTACAAAACGAAGTAGAATGGAGTCGTTACAATTTTGAAGAGTCTGATCCAAACCTTTGGAGGCATGCCTTTGAAGATGCTGAAACAGAATCTAAACGTCTTACCCAACTTGGATTATCAATTCCGGCATACAATTTCGCATTAAAAGCCTCCCATGCATTCAATATGTTAGATGCAAGAGGTGCCATTTCAACAACTGCCAGAGTTGATCTTATACACCGAATTAAAGCTCTAGCCTGCCTATCTGCAAAAAGTTATTTAGAAAAAAGACAAGAGCTTGGATTCCCCCTTCTTAAACACTTACCTCAAGTTATAGCGCCCATAGCAGAAATAAACATTCCCTCTATTAGCTCTTCAAAAAAAGCTGCCGATTTTCTCTTAGAAATAGTTTCTGAAGAATTACCCGCTTCGTTTATCCTTCAGGCACTTATTCATCTTGAGCAAATGGTTCGTGAATTTTTCACTGAAAAAGGCCTAACCTTTGACTCTTTAAAAGTTTATGGAACTCCAAGACGCCTAGCTATTTTTGTCAAAAAACTTGAAAGCTCTACAAAAACAGAGGTTATTGAGAAAAGAGGACCTCTTATCTCAATTGCTTTTGATGTTAACGGCAACCTAACTCCGCAAGGCAAAGGGTTTCTTGATTCCGTTAAACACTCCGAAGTTTTTTTACGGGATATTGAAGAGGGAAAAGTTTCCGATCTTGTAATTAGAGAGTCTAAACATCTTATTGCCCTTGTAACAAAACCTGCAGAATCGACAGCTCTTCTTTTAAGAAAATTCCTCCCCCATTTAATTACCCACCTCCCCTTTCCAAAGAGCATGCGTTGGGCAGATTTTGATATTACTTACGCAAGACCTATTCGATCTATTATAGCATTATTTGGAAGAGACGTAATACCTTTCAAAGTTGCCGATATTACATCTTCTAACATCACTTATGGACACAGTCAACTTAAGCCGGTAGCTATTAAGATTCGCAGACCGAAGACTTATGCTAATAAACTTTATCGAAGGTACGTAATTGCTTCAGTTGAAGACCGAAACCGCTTTATAGAAAAACAGTTAGATAAAATGGAAAAAAGATTTTCTTGCAAATCTCTTGCTCGAGAGCGCGTCCTTTCTGAAGTTCTTAATTTAAGTGAATATCCAACAATTGCCTCCTACACTTTTGACGAAAAATTTCTTGCCCTTCCAAAAGAGCTCCTTGTTTCTGAAATGGTCAATCACCAAAAGTATTTCCCATTAGAAGATCTAAATAAAAAAATGATAAATCGTTTTCTTGTAGCAATTGACACACATCCAAATGAAACGATTCTAAAGAATAATCAGTCTGTCCTCAGAGCAAGGCTCTCTGACGGTCTATTCTTGTACGACCAAGATCAGAAAAAGCCCTTAAGTTTTTATCAAGAGGCTTTAAAAGGGATTCTTTTCCATAAAGAACTTGGGACAATTTTTGATAAAACAGAGCGAATTAAACAGTTATGCGGGCTTATTGCTAATCATTTAGGAAAAGAAGCTCCGTTAAGAGCAGCAGAACTTTGTAAAGCTGATCTTGCCACATCTGTTGTTTATGAATTTCCTGAACTTCAAGGAATAATGGGTAAATACTACGCTCTCAATCAAAAAGAATCTGAACGAGTAGCTGTTGCGATCGAAGAACATTGGCTTCCACTAACTGATGGTGGCGCTATACCATCCACTGAAGATGGCGCTATTCTTGCCATTGCTGATAAACTGGACAATTTAATTTCGTATACAAATATAGGTCTAAAAGCAACTTCTTCAAAAGATCCATACGGACTTAGAAGAGCTGCAGTTGGAATCTTACGCATCCTTATTGAAAACAGATGGTCTTTAGATCTTTCTAAATTACGTATTGACCCTGAAATTTTAGATTTTATGAGACAACGAATGAAGGCAATCCTTGAAGATTATGGTTTTGCTAAAGAGGAAGTTTTAGCAACACTTTCACTTTCCCCAACAGATCCTTATGATGCGTATCTTAGAACTGAAGCGCTTAATAAGTTTAGAAAAAGTAGCAACGCATTTGATGGTCTCTATGCTATCTATAAAAGGGCAAAGGGACAAATAGGAAAAGAAGCACAAAAGACATTAGATAGAGCACTTTTACAAGAAGCTGGCGAAAAAAATCTTTCTTTAGAATTAGATGGAGTTGAATCAGTTCTACGTCAAACACTTGAAAAAAGAGATTACTATCAAGCTTTTGAAGCTTTAACAAAACTAAACTCACCTCTAGCAAATTTCTTTGATACTGTCAGAGTACTCTCTGACAATCCAGCTCTTAGAGATAATCGAATTGCCCTTCTACAAAAACTTTTTTCACAAACAAATAAGCTTGTAGATTTTACATATCTTTAAAGAACGACTCTATAAAGAAGAGATTGCTTAGAAATACCCTTAAAACTTGTGTATTCAACTGGTTCGCATAGAATTTTTTCTGATACATTTGGTGAGTTAAACGTCTCTTCACTAATTAATATTTCCATACCTTTTGCATGCCTTGCTATACGTGATGCTAAATTGACATTATGCCCAATTACCGTATAACTTAAGTGATTTTCCGCCCCTATATTCCCGGCAATTACAGGTCCTGTATGAATACTAATTCCAATTTCAAGTGAAGGAAGATTTCTCTCTTTTCGAATTTCATTCCACTCTTTAAGAACATACATCATATTTTTTGCACACAAAATAGCCTGAAAAGCTTCATCTGGAAGTAAGACAGGCGCACCAAAAATTGCCATAATTTCATCGCCTATATATTTATCAATGATACCTTTATGTTCGTCTATTACTCTAGACAATACGTTTAAACAACTATTGAGCATTTCCAAAACTTCAGCCGGATCCATAGCTTCAGAAATTTGTGTAAAATTACGAATATCTGCAAATAAAATAGTTACATTTCTTATTTCTCCACCGAGTTGAACACCATCTTTTATAATTTTATCCGCAATCTCCTTTGATACCACTTTGTTGAGAATGCTACGTACTTTTAATCCCTCCTTCATTTCTTGAATCATCTGATCAAAAGCTTCACATAATAGACCAATTTCATCCCTGCGTTTTTTCCAAGAGTCCTGAATAGTTATATTTTCTAGGTTTCCAGTAGCAATTAATTTTGTTGTTTCAGCAAGCTTAGTTAATGGCTCAATACCTCGCTTTAAAATATAATTTAATATAAGCAAGGAAATTAACAATGCTATAGCTCCGAGAGCGGTGTTTTCTATTATTAACTTATGAATCAGTTGTTCAGCCCTCTTTTTTAGGCTATATAACAAAGTAAAGACATCCTGTTTAAGCTCAACAACAAAAACCTGACCTTCTCCTTGTCTATTAGGAACAAAATGAATAAATAGAAACTCTTTCCCACCAATATTTTTAATTACACCCGTATTTTCACTTGTAAATTTTGAAAAATCAATGTCATCCCAACTTGAGGTGGTTGAAATATTACCATGTTCGTCAAAAAAAACTTTTTCCCCTGATTCTTTAATAAACAAAATACTACCTGGAATAATTAAAGCTAGTTGCTGAAGAACCTCATTAATACTCACTCCAATTGTCATAGTCCCGTAAACTGGCGAATCATCATCAAGACCTTTGCTTTTAAAAACCATGGTTTTTGTATAGAAAACACCCTCTGAATCAGGAATGATTTCAATTTGAAATTGCTCTGAACTACAGGAATTCTCATTTCTAGGGATACAATCAGAATGAAATGGAATAATCTCCTTTCGTACTATTTTATTTATTAGAATTCCTCCACCTTTTACAAACGATTTATTTTCCCTTAACTCTACTTTAGTAAAATTACAAATTCCTTTTGGAGCTTTCTCACCAAGAGGATCAAAATTCCATATTCCCGATCCAAAAAGAAATCCTAACTTCCAAATAAATTGATTTTGATCATTACGATAGTCCCATCCTTCTTCAATATTCCAAGGATCTTTTTCAATTACTGATGTCCAACCACAACAAACTTTATTTCTACACTTGCTGTCAATTTTCTTAATAAGCTTCGGATCCATTTCGATTTTTTTTGTTATCCATTTGTCTAGTTCAATCGGCGTAGTTAACATGGCTATTAGAT
>CAMBTZ010000123.1 GCA_945870925.1 Chlamydia trachomatis
TCGGTCAAATTCTTTTAGCTCAGTTTCAATTTTATCAAATTCATCAAGGACTATGTCTTTTAAAAGCATCGGCTTAGACTTAGTTCGCATGAATCTAGGCTTAACATCAGCAATTTCTATGAATTTTTGAATCGTATTCCAGCGCTTACATTCACTGCAACTGCCCGACCACTTAACTTGATCATGTCCACACTCAGCGCACACCCAACTCTCTTTTTGCTTCATACAAGCGTTGCCCTAATTTTTTTAAGGGCATCATCGGCTGCATTTCTCTCAGCTTCCTTTTTAGAAAACCCTTCACCCAAACCAATGATCTGATCCTGAAGTCTCACTTCAATCCGGAAAAACCGCCTATGATCAGGCCCACTCTCTTCAATCACAATATATTCAGGCAAAACCTGATGCGTTCTTTGCGCCCACTCTTGTAAAAGACTCTTCAAACTCTGCGCTGGCGCGCTCATGATAATTTGAATCTGCTGCTGGATCTGACTAAATAAGAAATCAGAAGCTCTCTGTAACCCGCCATCAAGATAAATAGCTCCAAGCACTGCTTCAAACAAATTAGCTAAAAGTGATCCTCTCTTCTCCTGCTTACGCTCACCCTTCCCTAATACAAGAAACTCAGAAATTCCGATCTTCTCACTATAACCGGAAAGCGCGCTTGCATCAACAAGCCTTGAACGATATTGCGATAACTCCCCCTCATTCATCAAAGGGTGATTCTTATACAAATAATCACTACTAAGAAGCTGCAACACTGCGTCCCCTAAAAACTCAATCTTTTCATTATGCCCTAAAACAGCATCTTCATTTTCGTAAAAATACGACTTATGAGTAAATGCAATATCCATAAGATCTTGATTAACAAACGAATAACAAAGCCTTTTCTCAATCTCCAATCTATTTTCTTTTAAATATTCAAGCGGATCCATGCAATAAGGATCTCTTGTTTCTATAATTTTTTTCAATACTTATAGTAATTCTAGCTTGCCCTTGGAATAGCAATAGAAGGGTAAGTTTGCATTCCTTTCCCAAATCAATTTACAAACTGCATCTATCTCAGCTTTATTGACATCAAAGTCATCTGTTATAAAAAAACCTGTAATAGCACCAGCCTCAGGATATATTGTAACCTCACTATATTGAAGCGCTTGCCCACTTTTAGCAAATTGTCTTTTCATTTTTGCTACAATTCCATCAAGTGTATAAGGACGCAAGCCTCTTCTATCAAGGTTAAATGGATGAGCATAATCAACATGAACATCATTAAAATTTTTAATTCTCATTTTAAGCTTTCCGGGTCCATCTTTTTTTCTACTAGGATTTATTCTTGATTCAGGAGGACAAGGCCCAAGCTTTCCACTCATAGCATCACCTTTGCAAGCGTGCTTTACCTTAACGTGCAATGGATTATAAATCAGACCGAATTTCCCTTGTGGATATAGAGTGACAGGGATACCTGAAACTAAAGCTGAACCGCATAGTGGGCTGGTTTCATTTTCTTTTTTTTCGGAAAATTCGTAATCTAGAGATGTATTCAATTCTCCTGAGCCTATATTTTCCCTTTTAAGTTTATCAATTATTCTTACAATTAAGCCTCTAGAATGAAATAATTCTAAATTTTCCCGAATATACTCTTCTCGCTGATCCCGAATTTTTTCAGGTACTATTTGATGAGCCTCAACCTTTTTAAGATTTTTAGAATATAAATAGACATACAGAACAACATATGGCACTCCACATAAAATAATGGTTCCAAACCAGAGCATCACTTTTAAAGAGACTCTGCCCCATCCTTTTTTTTTATCTACCGAATAAAAAGATTGAATTTCCTCTCTAATTGAACCAAAAGCGCAACTACCCTCTGTTCCATATACTTGTCTGTCAGCAATAGCTATATTCAATATCAACTCGCTATTTATTTAATAAGGCTTAAATATACCATATTCTTAACTAAAAGTAATTAAAAAAGTTTTCATACATATTGAATTGTCTAATTATATAGTCAAATAAGGATTGATATGAAACGTATTTTAGAGCCTGTTCAAAATCTTTAAAAAGTATATAGTATTATATTATGAAAATGGCGATCCTTCTATTAATCTTAATTACTAGCTTGCAAGCTGTTATTCGGAGAGATGACGTCCCTGACTCTGAGTATATCAATTTTGCTAAAGATCCGAGATTTTCATGTGTTGGACTTGTTAAAGGTTCTATTGGGTCATCTACCGGAACCTTGATTGATCCTTATACAGTCCTTACTGTGGCGCACGGAGTCAAAACTGCCCGCGAAGAAGTTGTCTTTAATATTGCCAATCCTTTAACAGGTAAAATAGCTTCAATTAAGGGTTTTATACAAATTCACGAAGACTATATTTACACTTATGATGATGCCAAACATGTAAAAGAAATTCATAATGACATTGCATTGATCCATCTTGCCTCCCCTGTTAATTTCGTTACACCTGCTACGTTAGATTACATCGATATTCAGAATAAAACTTCATTTGTCTCAGCAGGTTTTGGAAAAAACGGAGTGGGCAATTCAGACACAACCTACTATGACAAAGAGCAAAGAGGGTTCACTAACAACATATCTGAATTTCTTTCTGAAGAGTGGTGCGACAATTGTTATATAAGTTATTTTGATGCTCCCAACACAATAGAGTGCTCGCCACTAGAAGGTGTTGGAGCACAAGGTGATAGCGGCGCCGGCGTCTTCAGGATTAAAAATAACACCTTCTACCTTATTGGTATTATACACCTTCTGGCAGGAAAGGGTGCTTACGGCTCCTACAATCTTATTCTTCCAATTACTCCCTATATGGAGTGGATTGAAAAAAATCGCCTCTACAACTAGTTGCATAATTCTCTTTTTATAAGTAGACTATACGCCATGGCTTTAATAAATATAAATTTTTTGCAACTCTCACGGAGCTATCTTTTCTCTAAAATTGGAGAAAAGGTAAAGACGCTTAAAGAAAAAAATAGCGATATCTCAATCTTAAATTTAGGGATTGGCGATATAGCGCTTCCTCTTGCCCCCACCATAGTAGAAAGTTTAAAAGAGGCCGCAGATGCAATGGGTGAGCAAGTTTATGGGTACGGAAGCGCCGATGGAGATCTTTGCTTACGAGAAAAAATTCTTGAAACTGAATATTCAAATTGTGGTTTTGAAACAAATGAAATTTTTATTTCTGATGGTATAGTACGGGATATTTGTGACATTCAAGATCTTTTTTCTCCTACATCAACTGTTGGCATCATCGACCCAACTTATCCGGCATATGTTGAAACGACAATTTTAGCAGGGAAAAAAATCCATCTGATTCCTTGTTTAGAAGAAAACGGCTTTATACCTATTCCCCCAAAATATTCAATCGATCTTGTTTACCTTTGCTCTCCTAATAATCCGACAGGAATAGCAATGACTAGAGCTCAAATAAAAGTTTGGATTGATTGGGCAAAAGAGCACAAAAGCGTTATTTTATTTGACGCAGCCTATGCTGCATTTATCACCTCTTCCGATGTTCCTAAAACAATTTATGAAATTGAAGGGGCAAAAGAGGTTGCCATTGAATTTAGAAGCTTTTCAAAATCCGCCGGTTTTACCGGACTTAGACTTGGTTATACAATCATTCCAAAAAAACTTTTGATTATTTCTCAAAACAACACCCATGCTGTCAATTCTCTTTGGAGACTTCGACAAGATGTAAAAACAAACGGCATCTCCTATCCCATTCAAAAAGCCGGATATTCAACCCTTTTTGGCGAAGGGAAAAGGGAAGTTGACAATCAAGTTCGGCATTATGCAGCCAATGCAAAAAAATTGAGAATCTTCATCGAATCTCTCGGCTTTACATGCTATGGCGGCATTGATTCCCCTTATATTTGGTGGAAAATAAACTCTAGCAATTCATGGGAATTTTTTGATTTTCTTTTAAATGAATTTCAAATAATCACTATCCCCGGCAGAGGATTTGGAATTGAGGGGGAAGGCTTTATTAGACTATCTGGCTTTATTACAGAAGAAACATTAAATCAAACAATCAATAGACTTACTAATAAACTTAGCAATACCGGAGATAAGTTATGCGCTATGAAGTAACCCATTCTCAAATTGCCTATTTTGAAAAGAATAGAACAATCTTATTTGAAGATTTCTTTCCTATCA
>CAMBTZ010000124.1 GCA_945870925.1 Chlamydia trachomatis
TATCAATTTTCACTCATCTCTATATTATGCATTTACCAAGCGGAAGGAGACTCCTACAATAACAATATCGATGGAATATACAATTGCAAAAAACTTATCTTGTCTTTCAAGATGTAATGAACTTGGAAGAACTCACGTTTGGGAAACAACAAAAGAGATATTTCAACATTCGATTACTCTTTTAACAACGAAGTGAATTGCGGTTACCAAGACTTGAACTTGGGACCTCGACATTATCAGTGTCGCGCTCTAACCAACTGAGCTATAACCGCGTAATCGATGGAGGTTAGGAGATTCGAACTCCTGGCCTTCTGAATGCAAATCAGACGCTCTACCAACTGAGCTAAACCCCCACTTCGATTAACATTCGCGAAGTAAGAATAAGCAACAACGATAAATCAGATGCTCTTTTTTTTCAACCTGTTTATTGATAATTTCACAATTATTTAAAAATAGACAAATGTGAATACCTAAAGTATACTGGATAACCAAGTGAGTCTATAGTTTTAAGATCTCTTCAGACATTATCACTTGTAAATATTGTATTACGTTAATTATAGATTAATTTTATGACGCAATTAAAAACAGGCAGTGTGACCGAACTTTGGAAAGTATCTTACCCAATGATGGTAAGTTTTTTTTCAATGATGCTCATGGTCTTTGTCGATCGAATCTTCTTGTCTTGGTACTCTACCGAATCCTTTAATGCCGCGACAACCGCCGGCACTCTAGCATGGGGATTTATCCTGGGCTGGATTGCGCTTGCAAGCATGTCTGAAGTGTTTGTTGCTCAATATAATGGAGCAGGTAAATTCTCTAAAATCGGCACTCCTGTTTGGCAAACAATCTGGCTTACTTTAATCTCCTACATTTTCTATATACCTGTAGCTACTTGGGGAACAGCGCTACTATATGACCCCGCTATAAGCCCAAACGAGTATTATTTTTTCAAAATTCTCATGTATTTCGGTCCTGTATTTGCCTTAATCCCCGCAATTGGTGGATTTTATATCGGAAGAGGCAAAACAAAAATCATGCAGTGGATGGCTATTTTGGGTAATCTTGTAAATATTATCCTAGACCCCATCTTAATTTTCGGAGTAGGCAACTTTATCCCTTCCATGGGAATAAAAGGTGCTGCTATAGCAACAGGTATTGGAAGTTTAGTAGAAGCGCTTCTTCTGTTTTATTTATTTATGCGTAAAGAGCATAGGATAACATTTGGAACCCTAAAATGTTCTTTTGAGAAAAATCTCTTTATCAAAACAATTAAAGTTGGTCTCCCCCCTGCCATTTTTATCTGCTTAGAACTAATGGGATGGGCTATTTTTTATCATTTCATGGCTCAAATAAGCCCCATCCATATTTTTGTAGCCTCAGTTTGTCAAACAATCTTAATACTTTTTCTCTTTTTTGGAATGGGTATTGAAAAAGGAGCTATTGCACTTGCCGGAAATTTCATAGGAAGTGGCGAAAAATCAAAAGTAGCCTCTATTTTAACCTCAGGATTAAAACTTGTTACTTCATTTGCCGGTATCACCGCTCTATTTCTTATTGTCTATCCAGATCCTCTGATTAACTGGTTTTTACAAAATCCGGCACTTCTAGAATCTAGCTCAACTCTTATTAGTGTCGATATCATAGAAGCTAAATTACTTATAAGAATTGGGCTTGTTTTTACAACATTCTATATTTTCTTAGAAAACATCCGTTGGATTTTAAATGGTATTTTAACTGCTGCCGGCGATACACTATTTCTCCTCACTTCCGGCGCTCTAACTGTCTGGTTTTTATTACTAGTACCCACCTATCTCTTTATTGTTCTCCCTAAAGCAAATGTCGCCTACTCATTTATCATTTGGATCGCCTACTCATCAACCTCTCTTGGAATAGTCTTATTCCGATTCCTCCAAGGAAAGTGGAAACTTAAAAATTTAGTTGATGAAACCCCTACAATACAAATTATAGATGATGGACAGCCAACTTACTAAACAAGAAAAAGATAAATATGAAGCGATGTGGAATGTACCCTGCTATCGCCATACTTCTCCCGGTTACTTACAGACAGAAAATTTTCTTAAATTTTTTAATAATTCCATTTTAAAAGGCGATTCAATAACAGATTTCGGCTGTGGAAATGGGTTTACCACCATTCCTTTTCTTGAAAAAGGGTTGACAGTTCAACTCGTCGACATTGCAACAAATGCTCTTGCGGATAAAATAGCAGCCCTTACCCTTTTAGCATCTGACCTTGTCACCTTTAAATACGGTTGTTTATGGGACCTTCCGGATGACATCTATCAAACAGACTGGTGCTACTGCATGGATGTCTTAGAACACATTCCTACCGAAAAAGTCGCAGACGTCCTCCAACACATATCAAAACGGACAAAAAAAGGTGGAGCACTTCAAGTCTTCCTAATCGACGAACCCTTTGGCGATCTTATTTGTGAAAAACTTCATCTTACAATTAAACCACTTTCCTGGTGGCTCGACATAATTGGAATTTACTTTAATATTAAGGAAGTTATTCCGATTATTCCGGATATTCGCTATACACTCTTTGTCGAGTCCAAAAAAGCAGATTCATAAGAAAACTCCAACCAACAAGAACACTAAACCATAAAATTAGATAAAATGGCCACCTACCTATCTTTAAAAATGGGTGATCAAGTAACGGTTTTTCCATTAAATACATATAATTGGAATCGGTTAAATGATTGAATAGGAAAATGATCATGGCAAATAATGTAAAAACAAATGAAGTCTTCCACCAAGCACCACTTCTTGGCTTTCTTTTTTCAATCAAAGTTAACAACAGAGGAACAAAGACTGGCGCTGTATGACTTATATAAAATTCATAAAAGAAATAGTTTCCTGAATAAGGCAGGGCAGGTGCAATTAATGCTTGCAAAGGTCCTATAATCCCTAAAAATAGAACTATTTCATAGAGATCTTGTCTTCTTGTAATAAGTAACAGAGCTGTACAGAGCTGCATAATCGTACAATATTGCAAAGGTAAGGCCCAATGGATATCCCAAGACCCCATATAAACAAGTGCAAATTGAAAAAAAAACAGATCAAAGAGTAAAAAAACACCTATTTTTTTCTGATATTTAATCCTTAATTTTTCAGGTATCCAAAGAGCAACCATAAGTATCAATATTCCAATAACTAGAATACCGATATTCATCTGCCACCATAAATAAGAAAACGGATCAATTATCATTCCATACATATTATTATTATAATTATTACAGTCTTAGAACGTAAATTGCTAATAACAAGCATATTGACCTATATGTAAAAAGGGGTGGACATTATTAAAAACAAACTTATGCTCTAAGTTATGAAAAGGATAGTTATATTAGGAGGTGGATTTGGCGGTATTTATACTGCGACCCATTTGCAAAAACTTCTTAAACATAATAGGGATCAATATGAAATTATCCTTGTTAGTAGGGATAACTACTTTACGTATCAACCGATGCTGGCAGAAGTTGTTGCAGGATCTTTAGGTATTTTAGATTCAGTCAGTTCCTTAAGAGCTCTTTTAAAACACACCACAATCTATATCCGAGAAATTTCAAATATTGATTTAAGTGAACGGACAGTTACATTATCACCTAATTTTCATCATACCGATTTGAAAATTAACTATGATCATCTAGTTATTGCTCTTGGAAATGTAACTGATTTTAGAAAAAGCCCGGGAGGACTTCATGAACACGCTTTTGCTTTTAAAACATTAAAGGATGCACTAAAACTACGTAACCATTTAATAGACATTATGGAAACTGCTGCCATAGAGTCTGATCCCGACATCCGAAAACAGCTTTTAACCTTCGTAATTGGTGGCGGAGGATTTTCAGGTGTTGAAATAGTAGCAGAAATCAACGATCTAACTCGCCTATTTGCTAAAAAATACCCTACAATTATACCGAGTGAAATTAAAGTTGTATTGATTCATAAAAAAGATCGCCTAGTGGATAAGGAGCTTAGTCCATCACTTGGAAAATATGCTGAAAAACTGCTCATGAAAAGAGGCGTTGAGATTCTTTTCAATACAGAGCTTTGTTCCGCCACTCCTAACGAAGCCATTCTAAGAGATGGAAGGAGAATACTGACAAGCACCATAGTATCAACTGTTCCGGCAAATCCA
>CAMBTZ010000125.1 GCA_945870925.1 Chlamydia trachomatis
TGAGGCTGAAAATTATGGTAAAATCCTTACTGATATAAAAGTAATTGGAGAGGAGCAATCACAACTTTTCAATAAAATATATAATTGGGAAGGTTTAGTAAATACTAATATTCTGGTAAAAGAGGGCATATGGGAAATAGATCTTGTTGCAGATAGGTTTCATTGTAATTTTAAAAATGAAATAAATGGATGGAAGATTAATAGGTTAGGAATAGGTTCTTTTGAAATTAGTGGTGAGTTACAGAAAGATGATGTTGGGTTTAAAATATGTAATTTAAAGGGATTAGGCGAGAGTTCTGTATTCTCCTTTAAACAAGGGGTTTTTGATCTTGAAAAAGGGAGGATAAGCTTACCTATACAGGAAGCTCTCATCGATATTAAAGAGTGTTTTCCAAAATTAGGTAATGGCAGGGTAAGTTTAGGGGGTGTTTTAGAAGTAGATTTTTCTAAAGGGTATTTGAATTCATTTATTGAAGGAAAAATTCATATTGAAGGTGAAAAGGATCACATGCGAGTGATTTCTTTATCGGATATCAACTTAATTTATACAATGGAGCAAGGGCTTGTTATTAAAGATGGGCTACTAGAACTTTCGCACGAAAATGCAAAATGCTTATTAGAAATACCATATGGGTCATATTCTTTTGAAGATCAACTCTTGCAAGGATATCGTTTAAAGACAAGTTATGGTGAGTCTGAAATTGCTTGGTTTCTAAATAAAACAGGGTTTGAAATAGATATTCCCAAAATTAGTTCGGGAAAAACAGAGCTCTTATTTGATGTCGAGTATTCAAAAGATCAGTTTCAAATTAGCGGTAATTTTGGAGAAGGAAATTATTTGTGGAAAGGAAAAAATCTCTTTTTAAAAGAAATGCACTGGTTTTATGATAAAAATCACCTTGATATAGATGCTGTTCTTCCCTTTTGCGGTTCTGAATTTAAAATTCATACAAAAATTTATTCTGAAGATAATGGACTTGCAATTATAGAAGGATTTGAAAAAGATGTAGAGGGGAGAGCTTTATATCTTGAATGCCGATTATTTGATCCGGAGGGCCTCTCTGTACAGAAAATACAAGGAAATTTATTTGGTCTGGATTTTCAATTTCTTCCAACAAATAGAATGGAAGAGCTAGTTTTTTTAGGTGATGTAAAAATTGATGCAAGCCTTTTGAAAAAAGTAGTAGGAGCTGAGGTAGTTCAACTTATCGATGAACTTAAATTTCATAAAGGATATGAATTAAAAGGTGAGCTAACAGTAAAAAAAGATGATCTAGCGGCATCTTCTTTTGAAGGATTTTTGAAAGGTCGTGATTTTGATTTTCTTGGATATTGTTTCAAAACGCTCTTAGCAAATGTCAAAATTGATCAAAAAGGACTACATCTTCGTAAGCTTTCTATAAGTGACGAAGGAGTCACAGTTTCAATTCCTGAACTTAAAATAGATTTGGCTGGGAGCGGAGATTTATCAATGCATATTCCCGAAATTACTATTAATGAGTTAAGGCCATCTCTTTTAAAACAAAAACATGTTCATCAACGACTGAAACCTTTCTGTATTAAAACAATGGTCTTTCAAGATGTTTCCGGTAATTTAGCTGATGAAAAATCATTTACAGGTAGAGGTTATCTTAAATTTAATAATACGTTTAAAGAGGGTCATAATCTTTTAGATATTCCTATCGAGATAATCAGTAGATTAGGTCTTGATATTGGTCTGCTTGTCCCGATTCAAGGAGAACTTGATTATATTCTAAAAAATGGTAAACTAATTTTCACAAAGCTAAAAAACAGTTTCAGCGAAAGTAAAAGATCTTATTTTTACCTATGGAATAAATCTGAGTCATACATCGATTTTAGCGGTAACATGCACATTGATATTAGGATGAAACAGTACGTATTATTTAAAATTACTGAGCTATTCATCCTTTCGATACAAGGCTCACTAGATAAACCAAAATGCTTTCTTCGATAACGCGCTTTTTATTTCCAAAGCTCTGTCTTTATTGTGCCGAGATCCATCCTGAAAAAGGACATCTTTGTCAAAAGTGTCTTGTTGGATTAGATTTGATATTTCCAAGAGGTAGATGTCATACTTGCTTTAGAGAAAGCAAGATGAAGAAATGCTTCTTTTGTTTAAAGGAACCATCACCTTGGTATCAGGCAGGAGCTCTTTTTGAATCAGGTAGTTCAGGTCGTGTTCTTCTGCAAGACCCGGACCGTTATGCAAAGGAGATTGCAGCATTTTATATTATCCAATTTATCCGTTTAAGATGGCCACTTCCGGACGCATTTTATGTGGATACTATCTTAAAGCCTATTGCAAGCTATATACCCAAATTTCTTCCCATGAAAAAAGTTTCTAAAAGAACAGAAAATGCCGGAAAAAAAATTCTTTTTTTTGCAGAAAATCAAGAATCGTGTCAAATCCCTGAATTTCTCCTCGGCTCTAGAATCTTTCTTCTATCATATTTAGAGAATTAGGATTCTAGGTTTTGTTTGGTCATTTGAATTTGTCGACGTAAAGTTTCATCAGTTTCGAGTTGTTTTTTAATTTTATTCCAAGAGTGAAGAAGAGTTGAGTGTGTTTTTCCACCAAAAGATGAAGCAAGTTTCATTAATGACTCGTTGATTAGTTCTTTAGCAAGATACATAGCAACTTGACGCGGAAAGGCAACCTCTTTTTTTCTGTTCGATCCTCGTAAATCTTGAACACGAACATTAAACATTGAAGAGACGCTTTTTAGGATGCTCTCTACAGTTACTTTCTTTTGAGGGACATACTGAAATAGTTCGCTTAAGGTTGTCTCGACAATTTCTTGTGTGATTTCAGTCTGTATAAGGCCACAATAGGCGCTTAATCTGTTAATAGCGCCTTCTAATTGTCTAACGTTATTAAAAATATGTTCTGCAATAAAGAAGGCAATTTTTTGGGGGATTTTTAAACCTTTTCTTTCAGCTTTATATTGAAGAATTGCAACCCTTGTTTCAAGATCAGGAATACCAATATTTGCAACTAAGCCCCATTCCATTCGAGCAATTAATCTTTCAGAAAGTTTTAGTGCGCTTGGAGGTTTATCACTTGTAATTACGATCTGCTTATTCTGATTGATAAGCGCTTCAAATGTGTTACAAAACTCCTCTTCAAAGTTTAGTCTGTTTTGTAGAAATTGAATATCATCAACTAGAAGAATGTCGAGATTACGATAAAATTTTTTCATCTGATCGACAGTTTTATTTCGCAGACTATCGACAAGATCATTGATGAATTGTTCAGTAGTTATGCACTGTACTTTAACTTTTTTGTGCTGCTCTTTACAGTAGTGACCAATACTATGGAGAAGATGTGTTTTGCCAAGGCCTACGCCGCCATGAATAAATAAAGGGTTGTAGGATTTTCCGGGTCGAAGTGCAACGCCAAGGGCCGCTGATTTTACAAATTGATTTGAAGGGCCTTCTATAAAATGTTGAAATGTATAACCAAGATTTAGTTTGATCTCATATTTTGCATCGAGCTCTTTTTTTTCTTCAACTAAAACAGGTTCGACTGTGGTCTCTTCGCGTTTTGGTTCTTTTATAATAAATCGAATAGAGGGCTCGCCCTTAGCATTAACTGGAAAAAAAGAGATGAGTTCATGTCGATAATTGGAAAGTAGGTAATCTTGAACAAAGACGTTTGGAACTTCTAAAACAATATCATTTTCATTAGATTCAATAAAATTGATGGGAGCTATCCAGTTTTGAAATTCAGCAAGAGAGCATTTTTTTTGAAGGAGTCCTATAAATTCTCCCCAAATTTCTTGTGCATCTTTTACCAACATCTACAAACTCCTCCACTTAGAACTTCATCACCCCGGTTATGAACAAGACTTCCACAACATCTTCTAAAGGTGTAATTTACGATCAAAATTTAACACCTCCGAAATAACAATACAAGGAGTTTTGTTTAATGATAGGATAACTCGTTTAGCATCAGATGAGAAAAAAAGTGATTATTGATAGGCTAAAATAAGGGCTTGCGCAAGCTGTAGTTCTTAAAAGCCACCCTGATGCCAA
>CAMBTZ010000126.1 GCA_945870925.1 Chlamydia trachomatis
TTTAAGCGGATAACCATTCTCCATCGAACTTTGCCATTTTTTTCTTTGCGCTTATAAATAGCCGCCATAAATTCCTCCAACCTTTATTTCTAAAGTTTGGTTGGATGGCACTTACCGGATAGAATTGTTTTTCACTGCACCGGATTTGCACCATTGGGCATCTAAAATAATCTATTGCTATGAATTCATTCAAGCTGATTTGTAATTAAGAGAACTGATATCAACTTGTTAGAAGTATAGCGGCTATCGGATTTGAACCAATGACCCACGGATTATGATTCCCCTCTCAAGGAATTTCCTGAACGCCACTGAATATACCAGAGCCCATTTTTCTAGGGAAGCCGAAGATTAAAAAGTTCCAACTGATTCAGGAATAGTTTATAGAATTCAGTTCAATTGCGGAAAAAATGCGGAAAATTACTCTATACAAAGCGGATGTGTTTTAAAAATTGGTTTTTTCCCAACAAATGTAACCCTCACCATCATAGGCACCCAAAAAAATCATTTCAGCTCCTTTTGCAAAAGAGCTCATCTCAGATTGGGTAATTGATCGATCATCAGGTCTAATAAATCTTACATTACTCAAAACACAGAGCGAATGCCAAAATGCATTTGATGTTTGCAAGCATTCTCCTAAAAACTCTTTTGAAGCATTCTTCTTATCAACTAAATAGTAAATCTGATCCTCAAAATGAACTCCTGTTTGCAAAAATGATTCTTCATCATATGACGGAGTATAGGTACCGTCTATATCGTCAAAAATACAAAGTAGCTCTGGATTATTTTGTAATTGATGAAAAAGTAGATCAACAACTTTTTCTCTAACATTTCCTCCGAGCCCACCCCACTTAAATCCATACAACTGCTCATCAGTAAGGTTTTTAGGAAGAAGGGTGTAGAATACTCCATTTTTGAATTCCACTAACTTACAAATCTCTGAAGACAAAAGATTCGTTCCACTTAGGTTATCTTGCAAATATGCTAAAGTCTTAGATAAATCTAACGTATATCGATCAAGAATTTTCATTTTTTTCCTTTTTATATTCCCAAGTACCATCTGGTTTAATTCGTACGCCACTGGGAAAATCAGGGTTTTCATAATCCCAATGTGGCCCCACAGGCAATGGATGATCAAAATCTGGATTTAACTTTTCTCTGTTAGGTTTCTCTCCCCTAACCCAATTACCTTTTCCTGATTCAGGCGTCCCCCTCCCCTTCCAAACAAATCCTTCTCCTGGACATTTTGAAGAATCATAACCTAAATCATCCCAAGTAAATGGTGGCTCCTTCTCTTTTGTATCATTTTTTTCTTGCCAATGCTCATATGCCTTATATCCAAAATACCCAACAGTTGCTCCCGCAGCAGTTGCTAATGCATAAGGCGCCCAAATGGGAGCTGTAATCGTTGCTCCGGCTCCCCAAGCAACAGCGACTAAAGTAAATGCCCACTGGCCATCCGGATCGAAATATGAGAGTGGATTGCCTAAACAAAAATCATAAGGATTCGCTGTTTGCTTCAAGGGATCTGGTGTAAGCCATGCCCTTAACTCAGGAGAATAGTATCTTTTCCCAAAATAAACAAGCCCTGCCTCTTGATCATAATTCTTCCCACAAAATATCCAAGATGTGGGTAAATCTTCTGGAATTCCTCTTCCAAAAGGATCCACATCATCTAATCGGATCACTTCTTTTGTAACGATATTGACAAGCTTAATGATTTTGCCCTGGTAATCATGTATTGGTGCAAATATCCCATCTTGGGTTTCAATTGCTACCGGTCTCAGCACATCTTGATGAATCGATATCCCCGGAATGCGTAGTTCTTTCATTTCACCTTGGCTATCCAAGATTGCAATTTCATTGTTTCCAGAATAGATGAAATATTCAGTCTCTCCAGCTACTGTTCTTGATATACGATTTCCATAAGGGTCGTATTCATATTCAACCACATGATAAGGCGTAAGAACTTTAATCAATTGATGCTCATCATCATAGAAGCACTGACTATCAGCTACATAAACTGTATTTCCATTTTCAGCTCTCTTAAAAAATGGCACGTCATCTGGAATAACCATCCTATTTTCAGAATCATAGCGATACTCACGAAGAGCACCATCAATACTATGTTTCACAAGATTATGATTCTCATCATACTCACACACTTCTTCACTTAGGGGACTTATTACTTTGTTCCCATCGTAGATCACCTCTCCCAAACCACCAATCAAACTCTCAGAAACAAGTCTTCCATCTTCCTCATATTGGTATGTATGCGAATACATCACTTCGTTCTCTGCACTCAAACGATCAATCTCTCTGAGCTTTTCATTCTCATAAATATAACGAACACTTCCGTGTTCACCTAAAGAAAGTATCTGTTCGTCAGCACAAAGTAAAAGCGAAACGCAAGAAATTAAACAAACCAAGAATCTCATAAATTACTCCATTAAAAAGTTGAAGAGTAACTAAGAGTAAATATCCTGTAAAGAAAAACTGACATATTCAGAAAAGTTTCAACCCATTCCATTCCTTTCCTACAATATTCCATAGAATCGTAACAAAGTACATAACGCGAAAAGAAATAGTTTCATCTTCTTTTACTAAATCTGAGACTTGTTTATAAGATTTTTAACATGAATGATCTCACGTATCTGGTCTGTATTTTCATTTATTAATATTAACGTTCCTGGGATGAACTGAATCTTATCTGTATCACTTAGAAAGGTGTTGAGATTTAACATTCCTTGAATATATTCCTCTATCCTTTCCCTTTGTTATTTCACCTCGAGAGCAGCCGCAATTACCGGATGTCTCATGTTGGTGTTTTTAGAATGATATCCACAACAGATAAATTCAATTATATCCACATCTAATAACTCTTTTTCTGGGTCAAAAGATCTAGGTCTACTATCCCATTCTCTTATAGTTTTAGGAAAAGTGCGATATGCTCCAATCCTTTTTAAATGAGCTAACAGAGGAGCTATTGAAAGATTGTAATGAACGGTTCTTTGGTCCAAATAGCTTTTAATCAAACGAAAGCTATACAACCATTCGTGCGCAAAAAGAATATCTAATCTACCCGCCTCATCCATTTCTTTTACAAATGATTTATCACCGGTTAACCACTCATGTCGAAATAATGTATCCCAAGCAAGAGCAATTACAATCCCATTAAATACAACTCCATTTTTTCCCGCTTGCAGTCCCTGTTCCCACTTTTCTAATTCTTGATCAATAGGAAGAGCTAACTGATGGCAAGGATAACAACGACGATGATTTTTAGAATCCTCCAAAAGTTGTAGGGGTTCTAATTCATAAAAAACATTTTTAAGATTATTAGATGCCTCTTTAATTCCCTGATCTATTAGATTTATCAGAATCTTGTTATCTACCGAAAATTTGCCTTGTGAATCAAAAAATGCATCATAGCTCTGTGGTAAAATTTCTGACAAATGTTTGGCGTCTGGAAAAATAACCAATTCATTTTGCTTAATGCCTAACTTTTTCCTTAAATCTCCTTTCCCAATATACTCTAAATGCCCAATATGGGTAACGGGCGCCTCATAATCAAAACTAATATTTGGAAAAATTTGATCTATTGCGTCATGAAGCTTCTCCCATCGAACCTTTGAGCCACAAGCATATCTGCTTTTAATTCCGGTATCAAAAAGCATTAGTTGATTAATGTAATTCATTAAAATCCGATTGGTTATTGAATAAAAAACTACAGAGTATCTTAAGATAGATACTCTGTAAAAAATCTGATATATATGGAAAAGCTCCACTTACTCCATTCTTTTACCACTGCCACACCACATATAGTGAATTAAATTATAATTTTCATACACCTCTCGTTAAAGTTGAAAATGAAAAATCGATACCTTTTGAGAGAGTCTTAAATAATTCTAAATTTGCCTGAACCTTCTTTTTAAAGTTTGCCCAAAACACTTCAATTGGATTTAAATCCGGCGAATAAGGTGGAAGAAATAGGGTTTTACAACCCGCCTCTTCTATAAGCTTCTGAGAATCT
>CAMBTZ010000127.1 GCA_945870925.1 Chlamydia trachomatis
ACTATTTTCTAATCGAACATCAAATTCTAGTAAGGAATTTTCCCCCAAAGTAAGCTCTATTTCTTTTCCATTTATAAAATATCCCCCCTCATGAAATGCCGAAGGGACCTTACCAAGAACATTTGTAAAAAGAGCCTTTTTATCAACTGAACTGTACTCAAAATCAAATGAAAATTCATTTATGGATAGTGTCGGTAATACCTCCCACAACCCATGAACTAATTCTAAATGAATCGATGTTTCAAGCTCTTTTTCAGGGTCATACAGAATACTAATTCCACCCTCTTTATTTCTAATAAGTCCTTCAAAAGGGACATGCTTTGATCTCCAGTCCGGAATATGTTGCAAAACTTTTTCAACTTGTCTTACATTTCCCACTAATGAATCAATCTCAAGTTTGATAACAGGTGTTACAATTTCAAGATTACCACCAAAAATAACTCCATCTGACTCTGTGATAAATTTTTCTAATTTAATTACCCCATTTTCATAACAGAGATTTCCTCTTGTATCGTTAAAATAAAAATCAGTCGATTTCTCATGAATAAGAGCTTCATAAAGAGGAAAATTTCCCCTTAATTTCATATTTTGAAAATCACAATAGATTACTCCTTCAGAAATTCGAGGTGTACCTGAATCAATTACCTGATTTAATCGAATGTCTAATAAAGGAGAGAAAAAATTACCTTGAGAAATATCTATTTTAGCTTCAAGCCCAGATCCGTTAAATGTTCCCTTAAAAGCGCCCAATCCCTCTAGTAGCCATTCAGCTTTTGTGTATTCAGTTATAAATTTAATGAACTCAAATGAAATTGATTCTGTCTCAAACCATCCTTTAGATACAGCTTCAGCCATCATGCTTTTCCAATGACTCTCCATAAAAATCTGATCCGATAAAAAAAGACCTCCCCTTGCACAATCCTCCCAATCATCAATCACATTCAAGTAGGCTTTTCCTAAAACCTCCCAATACCCAAGCTGCCTGTGAAAATCGATATCAGTATGAATTCTATGCTGGCTAAATTTGGAATAATCAACTTTATCTTTACAAATCAGTTGCAGCAATTTATCACCCGTAGTGGAAAGATGCATGTTTAAATCAGCTTCCGAATAGTAACCTACCACATCTAAAAGAATATCAATCCCACCATATGTAGCACGTATCCAAGATGGTTCAAACACCTTCCTACACATATTCAATTGCATGCTGATCCCTTGAATATCCACTGGGTCTAAGCCTCTACGCAAAAGCCTGCCATTTTGGACATTTACCTCCCAATTAGGCATTTCAAATGAAAATAAGTTTTGGAAATCAAGTGTTGCACTTCCGGAGAGATGAGAGCAGGTAGCTAAAAAATCCTGACTCATCCAGTAAATTTCTAAATCATCTGCTAAAATATCATCAAGCAAAACTTTCTCAATTTTACCTTTCACAATTCTGAGACTGAGCTCCGATGTGACAGTCCCTGAATTAAGTTGAAAACTTTTAATCTGAGGTGAGAAAAATCCAAATGCATGTTGCAACATTGCCAATTGAGGAGCATCCATCTCTTTTAATCGACCCCTTACAACACAGAGGTCTTCACCTTCCCTTGCAATTGCAAGATTTAAATGAGCTAAAAAATTAGATTCTGAAAGTTTCAAATCGACATCTAACGTATCTTTAAATGCAGCACTAGGATTTGCACTCAATACAATAGGAGTTTTTTGATCTTTATGATCAAGCTGTCCTTTTAATAAAATTTCAGAATCTTTAAAGGAATGAAAATTTAGATGGCCGCTTAAATCACAAATAGCAAAATCAACATTTGCTTTTTCATCAATACAACCAATTCGCCCCCCCTTAATATCGACTTTAAGAGCAAAGTTTTGCCAAAAAATCTCCCCTTTTTTTCCATTAGGATAAGTTGTATCAATCAAAAGAGATTCAACATCTGCCTGAACACCATTTTCAGCATGTTCGCCGTAGACATCTGTTAACCTCATAGTAGCATTTGCATGACTAACCATCCCATTTTTAGAAATTCCAAGCCATAAATGACCATTTAAAAGACCTTTAGATACATTCCATTTAGCCCACTCCCTTTCGCTAAAGAGCTTGGAAATCTGACTCATCCACGGCAAAGAGGCTTCTTGAAAATCTAATTCCAAAATCAATTCTTCCGGCCATTCATACAACTTAAGAGCTAGATTTGAGGTATCACGCGAACGCGGCACATCTGACATATAAAATGTACCAAGAGCCCTTCTCTTCTCTTCACTTACCAGTGAAAAATAGAGCTTCACAGGCTCTTCTATTCCAATAAAGCGAACTTCAGCATCCTCAACATCAATTTTTATTCTTGAAAATGAGGACTTAGCATAATCAAGAAGCGAAACAGAACTTCCCCCATCTTGCTTCAATGATATAAGAGGAGACTGAATCTTTAACCCAAATTCAAAGTGAATTCCACCTCGACGTTTTATAATAAAATCAACTTTTTCAACTTGACATTCTGCAAGAGGAACTTTTGTTAATAATGAAATATTTGAAAATGAAATTCGATCCTTTTTTAGAGAGACTTTTTCATAGTCAAACTTCCACTTTTTTTCAGGAACCTTAATATTAAGATAACTCTCTATACCGAATTTAAAAATCACGTGTCGAAAAACAACTACAATACCAATTGATATTACCAATGAAGCTAGGACTATAAAACGTTTTTTTCCTATTAATTTTTTCAAATTAAAATGCGATTCTATATAGTTAAATACAAATCTTAACAAAACTCAGATAAGGTGTCTATAAAAAAATTATTAAGCATTACTTTTAAATAAGAAGAAATGTATTATTATGAAAAAAAATTAAATTAGGTTTAATTTAATGGATTTAACATCTTATCCATCACTTCAATATTCTGTGACTGTATATGCCGAATCAAGTAATGTGCCTTATAAACTAATAATAACACTTAACGGAAAATCTATATTTAAGCCAATTCAATCACATAAATTTTCACAAGCGATCATTAGCTCCTTCGATCAAAAATTGTTTAAAGCCCGGGCCTTGCATCAAGTTTCTGATCGCAAGGCGCAACCCAGCCTCATCTGCACCTGACACTGACAGTAGTTCTGCCTCGCTGGGAAGGCGGCCGGCAAATAACAGGGCAGCCTTGCGTAATGTTGCATTATTGTCCGTTAGCGTGACGGATTGCAGAATACTTTGCGAGGTGCCACCACCGGACGCTGGCAACTGCAAGCTCGCTTGTACAAATCCGTTCCAGGCATTGAAAAGCTCAGTGCCCTGGGAAAGTTGTACTCCTCCGCCGTGGGATACGCCCTGGGGTTTGGATAAAATTAATTGACTTCCATTGGGTTCATTCAAGATGTAGTTAAGCAAGGTGTTGAAGTTGGTTTGCTGATAATCAGCTTGTGCACTGTTCTGATAGACCAATTTACTGCCCGCAGCCAGCCCGGTGGAGTTATGACAAAGGATGCATTGCGATTGAATCAGAGCTGAGGAGACGGTGTTGATATAAAGCTGCAAGACTGCCGCTTGAGCATCGGGCGGATTCAGTTCAGAGATAATAAATGTGATAGGTGTGCCGCTGTAGAACAGCTCACCGGGAGCCAGAGGAGTGTCATAGCCTAAATAAAATGCAATAGTTCCATTGCGTATGCCAGCCGAAGCGAAGCTGATGTTCTCCAGCAAAGTGAGTGACTCGTTGGCGAGCAGAGTTTTGTTGGCGGCGACCGGGCTCAAGGTTGCAATGTTGCCGTCCCAGGCATGAAGCTCACCATTACTCGTTTTCATATAAAACTGATCGTCGACACTTCCCACGATATACAGATTGCCAAGGGACGCAGCGTGGGCTGGTTCAACCAGAATTTCTGCTTTGATCGTCAGCCGATCCAGTGGTGAAAAACTGGATTTGAAGCTAACT
>CAMBTZ010000128.1 GCA_945870925.1 Chlamydia trachomatis
CAGAGATTATGCAACATTGTTTTGATTATCTTGATGCCCCTATTAAAAGGGTGTGTCAAATGGAGACACCACTTCCTTATTCACCCCTTCTTGAAGAGTGGACAATACCAAATACAAAGCGTATACTTAAAGCACTTGAAGAAGTATTGGTGGGAAAATGATGATTGAAATTGCAATGCCAAAACTCTCTCCTACTATGTCTGAGGGGAAAATTGTCAAATGGCTAAAAAAAGAGGGTGATCCGGTAGTAGAAGAAGAAGCCCTTTGCGAAATTGCAACAGATAAATCTACAATGGAATTTACCTCGATTGAGAAAGGGTATATTAGAAAAATTTTCTTTCAAGAAGGTGATGTTGTCCCTGTTGGTGAGACTATAATCCTCCATACAGATACAAAAGATGAGGATATTTCCGGTTATAAACCAAAAATGGCCGAAGGTAAAAAAGTTGAAGCAAAAACGGAAGAGAATAAAGTAGAAATTATTAAGTCTAGCGGTTCAATTGCTTTGCCAACATTTAGTCCATCACCACCTAGAGCCAATTATCAATTTGAAGAAAAGGGTGAACATGAAAATATTGCAGCTTCGCCACTAGCAAAAAAAATAGCTAAAGAAAAAGGGTTAGATCTTACTTCAATTAAAGGATCGGGTCCTAACGGCCGCATTATTGCAAAGGATTTAGAATTTGCTCAAACAGCAGGTCCCATCTCATTAAGCGAAGGATCACCAAGTATTGCACCTGGAACATACGTTGAGATCCCTCTTACACCAATTCGAAAAGTTATTGGTGAGCGCCTTCAAGCATCAAAAATGACAATTCCGCACTACTATATTACCGATGAGATACGCGCTGACCGAATGATCGATTTAAGAGAGCAACTCAAAGAAGCCGGATTAAAAATAACCTACAATGATTTTGTCTTAAGAGCTTGCGCGCTAGCTCTTAAAAAGCATCCCGAGATTAATTCGGGTTTTAATTCGCAAAACCATACTATTATTCGTTTTAAAACAGTCGATATAGCTCTGGCAGTCAGTATTCCAGACGGATTAATCACACCAATTATAGTTCATGCCAATTATAAAGACATTTTCTCGCTTTCAGAAGAGGCAAAACGCCTAGCAAAAAGGGCTAAAGAAAATAGTCTTAAACCAGAAGAGTACCAAGGTGGTTCATTTACCATCTCTAATCTCGGCATGTTTGGCATTAAATCATTTGACGCCGTCCTCAATCCACCTCAAGCCGCCATCCTCGCCGTAGGGGGCATCCTCGAAAGAGTCTTCCTTGAAAATGGCCAGCCAGTCCTCGGCCACGTCATGAACCTCACCCTGTCGCTTGATCACCGTGTCATCGACGGTGCCGACGGTGCGAAGTTCCTTAATACATTAAAATTATTTCTTACCAACCCAGCAATGCTCTTGGTCTAAAGAACAAATCAACTCATAAAGCAATAATAAAAAAATTTATAAATCGAGTTTTATTATGGTTTATCTTATAGTTATTAAGTAAATCAAATTTAATATGAGATTATTATGGAAAGCATATGTTTTGGGAGAGGTCCTTGGGAATTAGGTCTGAAATTAGGAGTGTCAAGTGGTATTCTGGCTTGTGTAGCACCCAGGGCGAGATCAGTAATAGGATTAGCTGCCTTTGTTGCTGAGGAGACATTTCTATATGCGTGCACGGATTCGATTGCCTCAAGAGCAACTTTGATAGGAGGAATGTTCGTAGGAGTGGCAGTGGCAGGCATCGTAATTATAGCGGAACGAATTTTAAATGCTAATGAGTAAGTAGCTCGAGTCCTTAGGTCTATAGCGAATTAAATTTGCATTGGAACACAAGCGGTACAGATTTAGTTAGTAGCTCTTCGGTTAGAGCCATTTGCGGCGGCGAAAAAAGGCTAGCATTGTGATGATCACGACTAGGACCGATCCCATGATGATGTAGAAAGCGTGGGGGCTCCGTTCAAAGGGGAGGGGGATATTCATTCCGTAGATGCTGGATATTACAGTAGGGAAGGTGAGGACGATTGTTAGGGCTGTTAGTAGACGGATTGTTTTATTGAATTGATTGGTGATGATTACTTGGACTGAATTACGAAGGCTTGAAATGATTCGGAGGGAGAGGCGACACATCTCTTCTGCTTGTTCTGTTGCTAGGAGTAGATCTTCTAAAAGATCTTGATCCTTTTCATAAAGAACTGTGAATTTGCCAGATAAGATTTCTTCTATAACTTCTTTAAGTGGTTGGAGGGAGTTTTGGCACTGGTTGAGGTTCTCTTCTTTTCGAGTAAGCTCCGTAATTTCTCTGTCACTTACGGTGCTGATGTCTTTTTCTTGGTTAATTACTTCAGCCCGGATGCGTCTAATCACTTTAGTATATTCTTGAACAATGCGTAATAGAATGTGAATGAGTAATTTTGTTCGCATGCTCGTTGCAATAGTCGATTTTTCTGATAAAATTCGTTCGATAATATGGCAGGTAGCCGGGCAGATTGTAACAATGTGTTCTTTTGAGAGGACTATTGTAAGGGTGGCTGTGTAGAGTCCGATTTCTTGTAAGTAGGGAAAGCGAACATAGACAACAAAGGAGTCATGCTCAAGTTTTTCAATACGAGCAATTTCCATCATATCAAGGGCGTCTTTAATATCATCAGAGTCAACTTTTAATATATTAGAGAGGCGTTCAATGTCATCTAGAGTTGCATTTCCGGCGTGTATCCAGCAGTTAGATGTTGGGGTAGGAATAATACGAAATCGTTCTTCGTCTGTTTCTTTTAAGTAGTTTGTGTACATGGATCCTTATTCTCCCTATCTTTTTAAGCTAATCGGTTAGGCTCTTGTTAGCAAGCGGATTCGGCGGGAGAGTTTATCTTTTTTTCAAGTGCTATAATTCTTGCAATATAAAGAGCAAGTCTTTTAGCGTGAATAACTTGTTCATGGTATTCTTTGAGTGGTACAGCAGGAGCGCCACCATAAGCGCCACCTTCGGTAATGGATTTAGAAAAGGCGCCTCTTGCCATTAAGATTACTCCATCAGCAACTTCAATATGTCCAACAAGGCCTGATTGTGCGGCTAGAATTACCCTTTTTCCGGTTTTTGCAGAACCTGCAATTCCGGTTTGAGCCACAATAAGATTGTCTTCACCGATAGAAACATTATGAGCAATCATTACAAGGTTGTCAATTTTAGAACCTTTTTTAATTCGGGTCTCTTTAAATCGAGCCCTATCAATAGTTGTATTTGAACCGATTTCAACATCATCTTCAAGAACTACAATTCCAAAATGCTTGACTTTTTGATGCTTTCCGATTTCATTTGTAATGTAGCCAAAGCCGCAACCGCCAATTACTGAGCCTGATTGTAAAACAACTCTACTTCCAATTTTTGTCCCTTCACGGACTGTGACATTTGAATAGATTCGAGAGTTTTGGCCGATGGTCACTTCGGGATTAATTGAAACGCCTGAGGAAATTTTTGTTCCATCACCAATAATACAATCTCTATCTATGACTACATGAGGCCCAATTTGTACATCTTTTCCAATTTGCACTGTTGGATGAATAACAGCACTTGAGTGAACCCCTGAAAAGCCGCTGATGTCAGCGTCATGAACAAAGAGGGGGACAAGTTTTTGGAAAGTAGCAGAGGGATTATCATGGATAAGGTAATTTCTACCTTCTACGAGCTGAGTTTTATGATCTACACAAATAGCGCCCGCTTTTGTTTTTTTCAAAAGGTCGCGGTATTTGATATTAGAGAAAAACGAAATTTCATCATGGGTTGCGCTTTCTAATTCGTCAACCCCATGAATTAAGTAATCTGGATTGCCTATTAGTTCAGACCCGGTGAGCTCGGCTAGCTCTTTCAAAGTTCGTTTAGACATATCCATTTCACTTCCGTTATTTTTTTGTTGCTT
>CAMBTZ010000129.1 GCA_945870925.1 Chlamydia trachomatis
CATTTGACATAGGGAAAGATCCCCCATTTTCATATTTACCAGTTAAGTCAACGTTTGATTTAGTCATTACTAGCACATTGCTACTTCCTGATATTGCAATTGCATCACTATCAACTCCAATATCAACTCCAGCAATTAAAGTGTCTCCATTTGCATTAACTGTTCCCGGAGGAGTGTTTGTACAATTCTCCTCATGATAGTGATTCAAAAGAACTAAACCTTGAGGCCACCCTAACTGGGTTCCATCACCAAGTTGAGCTGTCTGATTAAATAATTGGTTTGCTATAGTTTTTGTCGAATCCTTATCTGGAAATCTCCATAGAACAGTATTACTTTCTGTTGCTGCTGGAACAAAAGGAACTGTCAAAATTGTTGGATAAGGGTTTTGTATCCCGTATGTCTCATTGCCAGAAGAAATAAGAGAGACATTTGCTAGTGCCAGGTAGCCCCAATCACTTGTTTCATTTCCAGTTGGAGCTAATTGAAACTGAAGATTTAGATTAAAAGGGGTATCTAATGTCTTAAATAAGAGTGATCCTAATAGCCATTTCCCAGAATTTTTCTCAAGATTTACTGAAGAAACAGAATTTTGATTAAATCCTGTCATATCCATTATGTTAATATTGAGTGATGAAGGTACCGTAGCACCATTCCCAACAACCATATATTGAAAAGTCAAATTATAATTATGATTTGGTTCTAATGAAAATGATCCTTTAAAAGGTTCAGATACATCTACAATATTTCCCTGCTGCAATACAGTTGCCGAACAACAATTTGTTAATATTATATAAGATCCTATATCATCATTAAATAATTCAGTTGAACATAAATCAGGGACAGTATTTCCATTATATTTATTTTGATCACTAAAACAAATCGTCGCTCCTGAACATAAAGACCCTGTCCCTCCCATACAAGTTCCAGTGCAAGTTCCTGTCTGATTTATACAACCTAACTTTGCCTTAATATCTGCATCGCAAGTTCCTGAACAAGTTCCATCACAACTAATTACTGGACATTTTGTAGGGAATGGACAACTATACTTTGGTTGCGATCCTTGACATGTACCTGAACAACTTCCATCATCTCCCTTAGCCCCCCCCGTGCAAGTGCCTGTGCAAGTGTCGCAAGAAGCCTTTGTTTTCCCATCTGAACAAGTACTAGTACCACCGGGACAAGTATCATCTGTTGCCGTGCAAATGCCATCTCCCCCTGTACAAACACCTGTACAAGTCCCTATCCCTCCTACACATGGACCGGTACAAGATTCACCACAAGCAACTGCTGGCGAATCAATTACTGTTGATGCTGTATAAACCCAATGCGGAGAAACACTTCCTTGAGTCGGCGTATAAATACCATCAAAATTTGGATTATAGATCAAATTATCTCCTGGTTTCATATTCCAGAATGGATCGGTGTAGGGAAGAATTCCTTCTACGATTTGGGGACTAACATTATAAAATGGATCATTGGAAGTTGGATTCGAATTTATAGCGATATCAATTATGCCGGGGGTTTTTATTCCAGGAGCTGACGCAACAAGAGTAATGGCAAGGGTAAATGAATCAAAAACATCAAGCACTTGCGCAAGATGATTCTGATAAGGAGCCTGAACAGGATCCCCCTCATTATATTCATTTACATTATATGCATTTAAAATTGGACTTGGATACTTTGATCCAATAATAAATGACATGGCAACCCATTGCCACAATCCAGTAAAATTAGAGTAGTTATTAAGTATTTGACCTGAACCTAAAGCTAGCCCTCTTTTGCAAGTCTGAGAATCTGTATAAGAACAAGGTTGAGCAGGAGAGCACATCGGACAAGCAGAAGTAGGCGGATTACAAGTCTTACAAGCAGGCACATTGGATTTGCAATTTTCTGTACAAGGCGGCGAACAAGGAGCACCATCACACGGTTGTCCTAAAGCATTTTCATTATCAATACACTGTTCAACTTGCAAAAACCCCAAATAATCGTCTGTTGCCTTACCAGTTTGCGGATAACTATTTGTATTATTTCCGTAAATTGCTATCGTTGGAGTATAGCTTTGATTACCACCACTAACTGCAGCCTCCGGAGAAATAGGATTATTTGTTCTATACCAAAGAGAGACAGAATAGAGTTTTCCAGGAATTAATTGCTCTCCTGTCGGACTTATCGTTTGATAAATCGTAATCGTAGCGGAAGATGCCTCTGTATCTGAGATAGCCGGTGGCATTGTTATGCTTAAATAGCCATTCACATTCGGATTCGATACGTCAGCTCCACCTGTAGCAATTAATTCAAAACTTCCGGCTCCTGTCCCTTTTCCATCTGTTCCGGTATTATCGACAATCCAATTTGGTATACCATTTGGGGATTCCGCCCCAATAAATGTAGAGTTCTTTAAAATGTTAGCAACTGGATCACCAGTTGTTGTAACTTTCACTGACATATTTGAAGAGAATTGTCCCCGAGTATATTCAGGGAATGGTTGGCTGCTCTGAGCAGGAATAGTTGTAACAACAAATACACTGTACCAATAGCTCTGATTTGGCAATAACCCCATGTCAGCAGTTAATATATCGCCTGTATTTTCAGAAAGAAGAACATCACCAAAATGCGTTCCTGTTCCTACATAAACAATATTAATTCCAGAACCAGCCAAAGCCATAGGAGGAAGACTATCGTTAATATATAGGGACCTAACAACAACATATCCTGCTTGATTTCCTTTTAATCCATCTTCAGGAGGAGTCCAAGAAAGACTTACCCAGGTACTACCTGGCACAGCAATTACAGATCCTACTTGAGAAAGAGTTTTGTCTAAAGTCCACTGATCATCATAGAACGCATAATTATTTACCTGCTGAAGCCCCATAATATAATTCCATTTAAAGATTAATTATTATTATATTTTATTTATATACTTATTCTAAATTGCCGAAGCTTTTAATAACTAATTTTTTTAGAAACGAAATTGTTAACTCAAAAATTTCGAAAGAAGTCTATTGACGTTTTTCATCTGTTTAGTTGATAATGGATGGATTCTGGTGGCATAGCCAAGTGGTAAGGCAGAAGCCTGCAAAGCTTCCATCCCCGGTTCAAATCCGGGTGCCACCTTTCTTTTAGGAATCTAATTTTCATGTTATATATAGTAGCGACACCGATTGGCAATTTAGAAGACATCACATTAAGGGCTCTTTCTACTCTAAAGAATGTTGACTATATTTTATGCGAGGATACCAGGCGAACTAAGAAGTTACTGACTCATTATGAGATTCCTGCTAAGGTGTTTAGCTTTCATGGATTCAATGAGAAGCATAAAGAGGATATGATTATTGGCCACTTGCATGAAGGGAAAAAGATTGCTCTTGTATCTGATGCAGGCATGCCTACAATTTCTGATCCTGGTTCCATGCTTGTTAAGAGGGCGCAAAAAGAAGGTCTTGCAGTAACCTGTATTCCTGGAGCGTCAGCAATAGTTACAGCTCTTGCATTAAGCGGGATGCCAACAACTTCATTTCAATTTCTTGGGTTTTTTCCAAAGAAAAATGGTGAGATTTTAAAAGCTATCGAAACAGCCTCTTTATTTTCAGGGTCTTCAATTTTTTTTGAATCGCCTCATAGGCTTTTAAAGACTTTAAAAAAACTCCCAGAGTCATTAAATGTATCTATTGCAAAAGAACTTACAAAAATTCATGAGACTCTTTTTCAAGGTAAGCCAAGTGCTCTTTATGAGTTATTAAAAGAGCGTTCGATTAAAGGAGAGTACGTTCTCCTTCTCTCTTCTGAATAAATCGAACTACGTATATTATTATTTCTTATGGACGGTGAAAAAAGTATTATTTGGGGAAAAGAGGCTAGGTCTCAATTGATAAAAGGGA
>CAMBTZ010000130.1 GCA_945870925.1 Chlamydia trachomatis
ATGTTTGATTGAACAGGTTGCATCTCCAACAAGATGGATGCAATGTGTTCAAGGAATGATGAGAGAAGAGATTACCCATTTTTATGAAATAGGCCCATCGCAATTAGTCTCTATGAATCGAAAAATTGGCGTTACGGCAAAGACAATTAGCGTAGATAAAATTAATGATTTGGAGTCTGTTCATGAAGCGACTAGCTAATAAAAATGTTATCATTACGGGCGGAACGCGAGGGATTGGGAAGGGAATTGCAACTCTTTTTGTAAAGGAAGGGGCTAATGTTGCCATTCTTGGTACAAATGAGGAGAGTGGAATCTTGGCTTTTAATGAACTGAAAAATTTTAGTACTGATGTTAATCAAAAAATTGAATTTTTTAAAGTAGATGTCTCCAGTAAAACAGATGTGGATCAATTTGCTGAACATTTTTTGAAAAATTGGGAAAAAATTGATGTTATAATCAATAATGCAGGGGTGACTAGAGACCAGCTTTTGATGAAAATGAAGGAAAATGATTGGGATACAGTTCTCGATACAAATTTAAAATCTGTATATAATATGTCTCAAACATTTGTAAGAAGCATGATTAAGGCTAGATGTGGTAGAATTATTAATATTTCATCAGTTGTGGGTATTAAAGGGAATCCGGGACAAACTAATTATGCGGCCTCTAAGGCAGGGATGATCGGATTTACAAAGTCTCTTGCAAAAGAGGTTGCTTCCCGAAATATTACGGTGAATTGTATTGCGCCGGGTGGAATTGCAACAGATATGTTAGGGCAATTAACCGATGCTCAAAAAGAGTTTTTACTAAAAGATGTGCCCATGGGAAGATTTGGGTTATGTATTGATATAGCAAATGCAGCTCTCTTTCTAGCTGGCGATGAGTCCGGTTATATTACCGGGCAAGTTTTAGCAGTCGACGGTGGAATGACTGCATAAGAATAAAATTATAAATTATTAAACAAAAACCATATAGGATAATTAAGGTATGGACGAAATTGAAAAAGAAGTAATAGACATCGTTGTTGAGCAACTTGGGGTTGATCCTGAAGAAGTTACATCAACAAAGTCTTTTGTTGAAGATCTCAATGCTGACTCACTTGATCAGACAGAGCTAATCATGACATTTGAGGAAAGGCTTGATCTTGAAATTTCTGAACAAGAAGCAGCAACTCTTCAAACAGTTGGTGACGTTGTAGCTTTTATCAAGAAAAAGAAAAATGAAGTGAAAATCTAATTTATAATTCATTAAGAGGGGTCTTTATGATCCCTCCTTTCTTAGAAGCTGTACTAAAACCTAAGAAGCTTTCTATATAGATATTTCAATAAAAAAACCTAAAATTCAACGCAAAGGCCCAAAGAAACAAAGGCACAAAGCTATAGTGAATTATAAATTTGCTTATCTATGATTTTATTTCTACCCAGGTTGGGCGGATTTTTGCTTGTGGAATTATATAGTGAGTAAAGAAAAAGTCATTCCGGTTTTGTACTTCATTAAAGATTTCGTGATAGCGAGGGATGTCTTTAAAGGTAACAAAAGGAAGAGCATCTTGGCAGGCTGGGAAAAGCGGGCTTAGGTCTAGTTGTGCAGCCATAATCTCAGGTTGATAGATGAAATTTATAAATTTGTAGGCGGCATCTTCATGTTTGGAAAGAGCTGAAAGAGCTATGTTTTCAATTGTTGTGAAGAGTCCTTCCTTAGGTAGGTGGATTTGAAGGTGAGAGAATTCGTTGTAGTTTTTCCAAAAGAATGAGACTCTCATAATGGCAAGAGGGCAATCTTCAGACGAAATCATATATTGGACCCTGTCGTCTGTGTAAGCTTCTACTCTCTTTTTTTGATCCTTTAATAGCTTGATTACATTTTTCTCTTCATGCGGGGAGAGTGTTTCTTTGTACCCATACAAATAGTGAGATGCAAAATCTAGCGCTTCTACAGGGTCGTTTGTCATTACAACTTTATAATTACCTTCGAAAAGTGCTGATAGAGATGGGGTGAAAGGAGTTTGGATTTTCTTTTTTTCAAAAGCTATGCCATATACTTCCCAAAAGTAGGGGATGGAAAACTGATTTTTTGGATCAAAATCTCGATTAAGAAGGTAGGGTTCGATTCGATCTAAAAATATTAATTTTGATTTATCAAGTGATTTAAGAAGTCCTTTTTCTCTTAAGGAGGTGACGCCGTAATCTGAGGGAAAGACAAGATCGTAGCCGGCGCCTTTTGTATTTTCAAGTTTTAAAATGAGATCTTCGTTGCTAGTGTAGTGATTTACAATCAGTTTAATTCCTGTTTCAGCTTCGAATTTACGAAAGGTCTCTTCTGGAAAAAAATCGCCCCAAACAAAAATATTTAAGATGTTTTTGTCTTCAGATTTCAAGCTTGAGTAACTTGCAAAATAGGTTATAAAAAAAATAAGAAATGTGATTGCTAGTCCGTAAAGTGAGCGTATAAAAACTTTCATCAAAATATTCGAGCCTCTTTTTTAAAGGAAAAAAACAAAGCTGCAAGGAGAACTATTAAAATCAAGAGAATGGAAGCGAATGCATTTACAACAGGAGAGATTCCATAACGTATTGATGCTACTAAAAATAGTGAAAGTGTTTGAGCTGAGGTTCCTGAGCAAAAATAGGATAAGACAAAATCATCAAATGAGATGATGAAAATCATTAGGGCTGCAGCAAATAGTGTTGGTCGCATTAAGGGAAGTGCTATACGAAAAAATGTTTGAGAAGAACTTGCACCTAAAACTTTGGAGGCTTCAAAAATTCGATGATCTATTTCAGAAAATCGTATAAAAAGAATGGGGATTGAGAAGCCAAGACCTAATACGGTGTGTGCAATAATGATAGTTGTTAGTCCTAAAGGAAGATTTATGAGGGTAAAATAACTGAGTAAGCCAACGCCAAGAACTGTTTCGGGAATAATTAAATTGCCGTAAAAAAGTGTAGCTGAATTTGAAAGGGTTCGAAATCTAGAAAGTAGGTATAAAAGTGACATTGTCAACAGAATGCAAAAAATAGTTGAGGTTGTCGCAACGATGAAGGAATTAAAAAATGATTCCCAAAGTTCTTGAGATTCAAAGAGCTCCTTATACCAACGAAGGGTAAAATTCCCCCACGGCGCAGGAAATGATTTTGAATTAAATGAAAATGCAATCAGTACAAACAAAGGTAAATAGAGAAAGCCAAATATTGTGATGAGAAATGCTGAAGGAATAAATCTTTTTATGCTTTTTTCCAATTTAATCCCCCAACTAAAATTTGAGTGATTTTCCCTATGGCAATATGTAAGCTTACTAGAGCAAGAAGAAGAATAGAGACGCTAATTACTGTAAAAGCAACTCCCATCGGGGCTGTATGGTGATCCATCACAAATAATGAGATCACATTTCCAATAAATAGATCTTTTGATCCCCCCATTAAGTCAGGAATTACAAATTCACCAAATGATGGGATAAACACAAGATAAATTCCGGATCTTATTGCATTCATGCTTACCGGAATGAGAATTCTTCGGAGGGTCTGTTGTTTATTTGCACCTAAGTCAAGTGAAGCTTCTAAAAGTGAGTGATCAAACCTTTCAAGAGAGGAGAAAATAGGAAGAACCATAAAAGGGAGATAAAAGTAGACCATCATTAAAAAAATGGAAAAGTGAGTGTTTAAAAAGTGGATAGGGTGGTCAATACAACCAAGACTTATTAGTAAATTATTGATAAAACCATGTTTTTCAAGAACGAAAAACCAAGCATAAATATGGAGGATAAAGTTTGTCCAAAATGGAATAATAAGGAGGAAAAGTAGGAAATTTTTCAATTTTCCACTATGAAAAACTATTGAGTAAGCAAG
>CAMBTZ010000131.1 GCA_945870925.1 Chlamydia trachomatis
CTTTATTGAGCTTTTCGGGTACAGCAGGAACTTCTTTTCCATCATAAATAAATTTTACAAACGCTTCCAATTCACCATCTAGAAATGAGATGTCACAAATACCCTTCAATTTCCCGACAAATGGAATGGTATTAAATTTATTTACACACGTAGCGTTTGAGATGCTTGAAAATTTTGCAAGTTCAGGAAGGCTTGACTCAATAAATGTACCAAAAAGAGGCTCAGGTATTGTCACCTCTCGCATCTCAGAAAGTTGCATCAAGTGCTGCCTTGTGATCATAGGATGAAATCTGTAGTAAACATGATCATAAATCATTCCGGGAGTTGCACACTCAAAAAACTTAACCTCTTCAAGTTGAACGGATTTTCCGTCTACCAAAATAGTAGGATTGATCAAAATTTTTGAAGCGGGAGGCACTATGTATTCTAGCGCCATATTGAACGTTGCCGGAAACTTTGAAAAGCTCACAGGCGCTTCTAAAGAACCCTCATACAAACCGGGCAATACAGGCAAATCCTCATCTTCGGTAGGTGTTTGAGAAGAGACCCGCTTCATAGCAGCATCATAGGAGTTAGCAAGAATCAGACCAAACGCCTTAATTTCCATAAATGCGCTTCTCTGACCACGCTCTGTTGTTGGCTTATCGTGAACCCGAGCATAATCTATAAGCATACGGATCATCTCTCTAAAACTTTCCTTAAACGATTCCAATGTGAATAAATATTTTTTACCCCCTACTGAAAAAATTTCTTCATGTCTAATACTGTCTAAAAATTCTTTAATAAAAGGAATATGTAGAGGTTTTGAACGAGAAGGCAATCTTAGCGCAAGCTGAAGTTCAATAACCGGGCGCACCTGAGGATTTGGATCGGGCATAAAGAAAATCATTGCAATGTCTGCTTTATCAATTTGCCGATCTTCTTTTGGCAAAAAAAATGGAGATCTTGCTAAAATCTGAGAAGACTGAACATATTCCTGAAGAAGCTCTTTGCTATATTTTTCATCTTGCCGCTTTTCTTCTTTAGATACAGCCTCTTTTACAGCTTCAAAAAGCTCTTCTTTCTGCTCTTCATCAAACCCAGATTTCTCAGCTAAATCCTTAATATCATTGTCTTTAGAGTATTTAACAAGGATCTCATCAAGATTTTGCTCAAGATAGAATAAAAGAGCTGCTAAATGCTGACAGTCATAATGATAAGGACAGTCACAATCCGAATCAATCGTCTCGCAAGCGTCTCTATCAATCTCAATTTCACTTTGATACGTATTATCGTATTGACCACCAACTTTGGCACTAATACGGACAGTAGTTCCATCTAAATGGAGGATCTTTGCAGAGAAGACCTTTTTTTCGTCAAACAGCTCTTTTCCCTCACGCAATACGTTTTGGGAGAAATCTTGCTTTAGTTTTCTAACATTTAACATGTATGCCCTAAAATTTAAGCTAACGTCACGTTTTACATCTTTTTAACCTGATACGCAAGGAAAAACTTCAGCAACTTTTAAGAAGCTTCTAAGGACTTGCTTAAAATAAATGTTTCCTGTAAGATGTTCTGATCTTCGATTATGCGGGTGTAGCTCAGTGGTAGAGCATCACGTTGCCAACGTGAGGGTCGTGAGTTCGAATCTCATCACCCGCTAAATTTTTTAGGGACTATAAAACTATGACAGATCAGGAAAAATCTCAAGATTCTCAAACTCCTACAGAAGCCGCACAAGAAAATGTTATCGTGCACAGCTTTCATTCAGATCGTTTAGATCTTGATGTGAAGACATCACCTAAATGCCGAGTTACATTGCACATTAAAGCAAAACCCGATCTTTTGAAAGATGCTAAACACGATGCTGTAAAGCAAGTTTCTAAAGAAGTTTCCATTCCCGGTTTCCGAAAAGGAAAAGCACCTGCGACATTAATTGAAACAAAATATCCGGGAGCCATTAATAAGGCTTGGGATAGTTCGTTTGCTGACATCGCATTTAAAGAGAGTCAGACTCTTGCAAACATTCCTGTTTTGAATAATTCATCAAAAATCTCATACCAAGTAACCTCTTTAAAAGATAGTGATGGCGAAGTTTCGTTTCAATTTGAAAGAGAACCGGAAATGCCGCCTATTAATTACTCTCTTTTCTTACTTAAAGAGGGCGCGCCTGCTGAAGTAACTAAAGAGAATATAAACAACACCATTCGCGGCATTCAGATGTTTTATGCTAAATGGAATCAAGTTACTGACAGAGCTGTAAAAGAGGACGACTTTGTAGTTCTAGATATAGATGATATCGATCAAGACCCGCCTGTACAAGCATTCTCCGGATCTAGATTCGAAGTGCGCGAAGGAAAGATGGCAGATTGGATGCGCAAAGCTGTCGTTGGAAAGAATTTAAATGAAAGCGTTGAAGCTGTAAGCGAGCCGGATGCAAATGAAACTGACGAGGTTAAAGGCCAATTCAAAACCAAGAAAGTTAGAATTCACATTAAAGGGATTGAAGAAGCCATTTTACCTACAGTTGATGATGAGTTTTCAAAAAGAGTCGGCGCTCCAACTGTTGAAGCCCTTCACTCTCAATTAATGAACCTTCTTACAAAACAAGCACTTGAAACCTGGCAAACTTCGATAAGAGAGTCGTTATCTGATCAAATTCTCGAGCACGTGAAATTTGAAATTCCTGCATCGATGCTTGAAAAAGAGGCTAATTTCAGAATTTCTCAACTTTTCAAACAGCCTGATTTCCTAAAAAAATGGAAAAACGAGATGTCTGAAGAGGAAAAAGAGGCGAAAAAAACTGAAGTTGTAACACAAGCAGAACACGCCATTCGTCTTTTTTATATCTGCAGAACAATCTTATCAGAAAATAAAATTGAAGTTTCTGAAGACGATCTAATACCTAACTATGAGACACTTTTAGAAATGATGTTTGCTGACCCAAATTTGGTGAATTATAAAAACCAACCAAGAGAGCAGCAAGCTGTCGAGTTTTCAAAATATATGATGGCGAAAGCTCAAGATTTCATTATTGCAAAAATAGGTTCACTGAAGATATAACACAATTCATCATGTGATCTTTTGGAGTTGCTATGCTTATACCTTATGTTACTGAAGATACTGCTAAAGGCGAGCGGTCTATGGATATTTATTCAAGACTACTTGCTGACCGCATTATTTTTATCGGTACTGAAATTAACGATCAAGTTGCCAATAATATTATAGCACAAGCTATTTTCCTTAGGGCAAATGATCCAAAAAAAGCGGTGAATATTTACATCAATTCTCCTGGCGGACACATCCCATCAGGCCTTGCGATTTACGATACATTGTGCTACTTAGAGTGCGAAATCAACACCTATTGTATTGGTATGGCAGCTTCAATGTCAGCGCTTTTACTCTCTGCAGGAACAAAAGGAAAGAGATATGCTCTCCCTCATAGCAGAGTGATGATTCATCAACCGAGCGGTGCAATTGGTGGGACTTCAAAAGATATCGAGATCCAAGCAAAAGAACTTCTTTACTACAAGAAAACCCTTGCAAATCTTTTCAGCAAACACACAGATCAGCCCTTAACTAAAATCTTAGATGATTGTGAACGTGACTTTTATTTGAATGCAGAAGAGGCAAAAGCGTACGGTCTTATCGATCACGTTATTAAACCTAAAATTATTGTGCCGGAAG
>CAMBTZ010000132.1 GCA_945870925.1 Chlamydia trachomatis
TACATAAAATAAAAAATACATTTCTTTATATTATTCAACATCTAGTTAGATATTTATGGTGACTGACCCTCAAGATTGAAATAAGAAGTTGACCGGGTAATTGGATTCTCTTATAGGGGAAGGATGGATGAGATTCATAAGATGAATGCTTACTGGCGGGCGGCAAATTTTTTGTCGGTGGGGCAGATCTATTTGCTAGATAATGCTTTATTAAAGAGGCCTTTAAAGGTTGAGGATGTGAAGCCGAGGTTGCTCGGGCATTTTGGAACAACCCCAGGTTTGAATTTTATCTATGTTCATTTGAATCGTGTTATTAAGAAAAATAATCTAAATATGATTTTCATTGCAGGTCCTGGGCATGGGGCGCCTGGAGTTGTGGCTAACACTTACTTAGAAGGCACTTATACTGAATATTATCCAAAAATTTCTGAAGATGCAGCTGGACTACAAGCGTTATTTAAACAATTTTCATTTCCTGGAGGAATTCCAAGTCATGCTTCGCCAAACACTCCGGGCTCAATTAATGAGGGTGGTGAACTTGGTTATTCGCTTGCTCACGCATATGGCGCAGCTTTTGACAATCCCGACCTGATTGTAGCTTGTGTTGTTGGAGATGGCGAAGCTGAGACAGGGCCACTAGCTGCTAGCTGGCATTCGAATAAATTTCTAAATCCTGTTCATGATGGGGCCGTTCTCCCTATTCTTCATCTGAATGGTTATAAAATTGCCGAGCCAACCGTTCTTGCTCGCATTAGTCATAAAGAACTAGAAGACCTTTTTTTAGGCTATGGCTATAAACCCTACTTTGTTGAAGGTGATGATCCTGAAAAAGTTCACAAGCTTTTAGCTCAAACTCTCGATAAAGCAATTGCAGAAATTAAAGTAATTCAAAATAAAGCCCGGATGAATGGGTTTATAACCCGCCCCATTTGGCCTATGATCATTTTTAAAACACCAAAAGGATGGACAGGCCCTCACGAAGGCTCGTGGAAATCTCACCAAGTTCCCATCAACGATATAGCTAAAAAACCGGAAAATTTAAAAATATTAGAAGATTGGCTCAAAAGCTATAAATCGGAAGAACTTTTTGATAGCAATGGCAAACTTATCCCTGAATTACAAGAATTAGCACCAACTGGACTTATGCGAATGAGTGCTAACCCACATGCTAATGGCGGCATACTTTTAAAAGATCTAAAAATACCAAAATTTCAAAACTACGCGGTTGCTGTTTCTAAACCGGGAACTACATTTGAAGAGTCGACCAAAATCATGGGAATTTTTTTACGCGATGTAATGAAGCTTAATTGGGATGAACACAATTTTAGAGTGTTTGGTCCCGATGAAACCGCATCAAATAGACTTACTGCTCTTTTTGAGCTCACGGGCAGAACATCAACTGCTGAAATTTATAAAACCGATGATCACATCTCCCCTGATGGACGTGTTATGGAAGTTTTAAGCGAACATTTATGCCAAGGATGGCTTGAGGGCTATCTTCTTACCGGAAGACATGGTCTATTTTCCTGTTATGAAGCATTTATTCACATTATTGATTCGATGTTTAATCAGCACGCAAAATGGCTAAACATGTGCCAATCAATTCCATGGCGCAAACCTATTGCATCCCTCACCTACTTACTTAGTTCCCACGTATGGAGACAAGATCACAACGGTTTTAGTCATCAAGATCCGGGCTTTATCGATTTGGTGCTAAACAAAAAAGCCGATATCGTCCGAGTATACCTTCCACCTGATGCAAATACACTACTATCAGTCACAGATCACTGCCTGAAAAGTCGCAACTACATCAATGTAATAATTGCCGGAAAGCAGCCACAACCTCAATGGTTAAACATGGATGATGCCATCATCCATTGCACAAAAGGTCTAGGTATTTGGAAATTTGCAAGTAATGATGAAGGATTTACTCCTGATCTTATAATGGCATCAGCTGGTGATGTGCCAACACTTGAATCTCTTGCTGCAACTCAAATTATTCAAGAGCACTTTCCAAACCTTAAAATCAGAGTTGTCAATATAATAGATTTACTGACTCTTCAAACTCACGGAGATCACCCACACAGTTTGAGCGATATCGAATACGACAACATCTTTCCATATGATGTACCGGTAATTTTTGCCTTCCACGGATATCCCTCACTCATCCACAGATTAACCTACAAAAGATCTAATTCATCTCATATGCATGTCCATGGATTCAAAGAAGAAGGGACAACAACAACCCCTTTTGACATGGTCGTATTAAATGAGCTTGATCGTTTCCATCTAGTCATTAACGCCCTTAATCGGCTTCCTAACATTGATGGCAAAAGTGTGATAAAAATTTTAGAGGCAAAACTCATCGAACACAAAGAATATATCTACAAGCATGGCGAAGATATGCCTGAAATCCGAAACTGGAAATGGAAGTCTCCATGAAAATTCTAGTTTTAAATAGAGGGTCTAGCACTATTAAATGCTCCCTATATGAAAACTTCTCAGGCTCATTTATTCACCCCTCATCTGAAACCACCTATCTCCCTACAAAAAAAATTGAAGGGGTCCAAGCAATTGGACATCGCATTGTTCACGGAGGCAATCACTTCACGAAAAGCACTTTAATTGATGATGATGTAAAATATAAAATTGAATCTTTTGCAAAACTTGCCCCACTTCATAATTTGACCGAACTAGAAGATATTAATAAAATGGAAAGGCTTTTTCCGGGCATTCCTCAAATCGCCGTCTTTGATACAGCCTTTCACCACACACTACCGGAATTCGCCTACGTCTATCCGGGGCCTTATAACTGGCTCCAAAAAGGGATTAGACGCTATGGCTTTCATGGAATCAGCTTTCAATATTGTGCCCGTAGAGCTTGCGAACTTTTAAACAGAGATCAAGAAGGATTAAAACTTGTCATTTGTCATCTCGGAGCAGGCGCCTCCCTTTGCGCGGTAAAAGATGGCATGAGCATTGATACTACAATGGGCTTTACGGCACTTGAAGGACTTATGATGGATACACGATCCGGCACAATCGATCCTGGCATCCTGCTAGAGCTATTAGAATCAAAATCCATAAAAGAACTCACCCATGACCTTTATTACGAGTCCGGATTACTTGGCATCTCAGGAATCCCAGGCGGCATGCAGGCTATCTTAACCGACCCCTCACCTAGGGCAAAGCTTGCACTAGACATATATATACATCGATTAATCAGCCTTATAGGCTCTATGATAGCCTCACTTGGCGGAATTGATGCCCTTATCTTCACTGCCGGTATAGGCGAAAATGTCCCCATCATCCGCGAGCGCGTCTCCGAAGCCTTTTCATTTCTCGGTCTTACGCTAGAAAAAAACACTAATAGCCCAAATGACCAAATCCTCTCCTCTCCCAGATCAGTAGTCAAAACTCTCATTATTCATACTAAAGAATCTTTTGAAATCGCAAAAGACTGTTTTAATTATAAAATCGATGTCAGCGGTAATTAGAAATGTCACCTAGTTGCGTTTTTTAGAAACGTCCCCTTTTGGGGGTCAAAGCAACCTTGGATAGGTGAGTTTAGTAGCTCTATTATACCAAAAAAGGATTTGTTAGGCAAACCACTTGGGATTGCAAAGGGTGAGCCCTTTGCTGGGGTTTTAGGAATAAAGCCC
>CAMBTZ010000133.1 GCA_945870925.1 Chlamydia trachomatis
AAGGCTCAGGAGAAAGGTTTAGATTTAGTTGAGATAGCGCCAACAGCAGCGCCGCCCGTTTGTAAGATCATTGATTACGGCAAACTTCGTTATCAACAGACTAAACGTGAGAAATTGAATCGAAAAGCTACGCACCAGACTAAGATAAAAGAAGTTAAAGTGAAGCCTAACATCGATAAACACGATTTAGATGTGAAAATTAAACATGCTAGAGAGTTTATCGAAAAAGGGTGTAAAGTGAAGTTTACTTGTATGTTCCGCGGTAGAGAAATTGTATTTGCCGAAAACGGAAGACAGGTACTGCAAGCAATTATAGTGGCGTTAGAAGACGTGGCTCAGGCCGAATCTTCACCAAAAATGTTTGGTAAGAGTTTGACGATGATGTTAGTGCCTTCTACAAAAGAAAAGAAAATCAAGGAGAAAAAGAGTGTCCACCAAGGTCAAGGCGAAGAGCTGTAAGGCAGCGAAGAAGAGATTGAAAATTACAGGGACGGGGAAATTACTCAGAAAGAAAATGGGTAGAAGCCACATTATGACGAAGAAAAGTTCTCGTCGTAAAAGGAATTTAGAGAAGCCAACACTCGTTTCAAAAAGTTTTGTTAAAAAATTTACGCGATTAATCATCGGATTATAGGGAGAGGCACATGGTTAGAGTTACAAACGCGCCGGCGAGAAAAAGAAGAGTTAATAGACTTCTTAAGGAAGCTAAAGGATTCTGGGGAGATCGCAAGAACCATTATGCTAACGCAAAAGATGCTCTTGTTAGAGCTTGGGATCACGCTTACCGCGGACGCAAGAAGAAAAAAGGCGAGTTCAGAGGAATCTGGATTCAGAGGATCAATGCAGCATCAAGATGTTATGGTATTTCCTATAGCAAATTGATTGCAGGTCTTGCTAAAGCTAAAATTGAAATCAATCGTAAGGTTCTTGCTCAGTTAGCAGTTGAAGATCCTAGAGCATTTGAACAAATAGTAGAGCAAGCTAAAAAAGCCCTAGCATAAGGGGAATATAGTGGAAGGGTCTCTGAAACAGCAAATTGATGGCTTGAGGAAAGAGTTTCAAAAGGAGCTTAAAGCCTGCTTAAACACGAAGGAAATTGAAAGCCTTCGTGTCCATTATTTGGGAAAGAAGGGACCTGTTACTTCTCTCATGCAACTTTTAAAAGAGTGCACGCCTGAAGAAAGACCTGAGCGAGGAAGATGGATCAACGAGCTTAAAGTAGAGCTCGATCTTGATTTAGATAAAGCTTTTGAGAAAATTGGTGATAAAGAGATTAATGCTCGAATAGAAAGTGAGAAAATTGATATCTCACTTCCCGGCAGAAGATCCTTTTTAGGAAGAGCTCACCCAATCACTCAAACAATGGATGAAATGCTTGAAATCCTCATCACTATGGGATTTTCAGTATTCCAATCACCTGAAATCGAATCAGACTACTACAACTACAGCGCACTAAATTATCCTGAGGACCATCCTGCAAGAGATATGCAGGACACCTACTATTTAGATCAAAAAACCGTTCTAAGATCCCATACAACAAGTTTCCAGCAAAGAGCAATGGAAGCTTACGATTTACCAATTCGTATGGCCTGCCCCGGTAAATGCTATCGCAATGAAGAAATCTCAACTAGATCGCACGTTCTTTTTCACCAAATTGACGTTATGTACATCGATCAAGGAGTCACCTTTGGCGACCTCCTTTCAACTCTTGAAGAGTTCTACACCAAACTATTTAAAGAGCAAGTCGAAATCCGAGTCAGAGCCTCCTACTTCCCCTTCGTCGAGCCCGGCATGGAAGTCGACGTTCGCTGCACCATCTGCAAAGGACACGGCTGCAGAGTCTGCAAACAGAGCGGCTGGCTTGAAATGTGCGGTGCTGGAATGATCCACCCAGAAGTGCTCAAAGCCGGCGGCATCGATCCCGACAAATACTCAGGCTTTGCCTGGGGCGGCGGTGTCGAACGCCTCTTCCTCATGCTCCGCGGTGTGTCCGACATCCGCCTCTTTCTCGAAAACGATATGAGATTTCTTGAGCAATTTCCTTGATAATTAAACATCAAACAATATATAATTTCGCCCATCCTACAAGAATGGAAGAGTGGCAGAGCGGCCGATTGCACCTGTCTTGAAAACAGGAGTCCCTTTGCGGGGACCGTGGGTTCAAATCCTACCTCTTCCGAAAACGCCGAAGGCCTACTCATGTAGGCCTTTTGCATGAGGTACATATAAAAAATGAGATGGATAAAATTAGCAAAATTTATCCTGCCACTAAGTCGTGGTTACTCATAAGGTACACCGAGACCCTATACATCACAGCAAATAGCAGCACTTCTCACCATTTAACACAGAAAAATGGAGAGTAAAGAAATGGCTACTATACAAAAGCGTAAAAACAAAAACGGCACCCTCAGTTACAAAGCTCTGATTCGTATTAAAGATGGTCTTCCACCCACCTGTAAAAGCTTTCCTACGCTACAGGAGGCAAAAGACTGGGCTCTTAAAGAAGAGGCCAACCGAAGGCAACAGATCTATTTCCCTGAACAGATCAGGAAAAAGTGGACCTTTGATGAACTTGTAGATCGATATACAGAATCAGTGGTTCCCTTTAAGCTAAAAGATCCATCAGACACTCTTCGTTATCTTAAACACTGGAAAGAGAAGCTAGGACGCTACTCACTAAGTCAGCTGACAACTGATATTATAGATAAGCTTAGAAGAGAGCTTGTTGTGACACCTACCACGGGCAATAAGAAGAGAACTCCAGCTACGGTAAATCGCTATATGGCAACCCTTTCAGCTGTTCTAAACTATGGGGTCAAAGAATGTGAGTGGCTTACAATAAATCCTGTTTCCAAGCTTAAGAAATTCAAAGAGCCTAGAGGTCGTGATCGTATTCTTTCTCCAGATGACCTAGAAAGATTTTTAGAAGTCTGTGCTAAAAGTTCCAATCCATATCTTTTGCCCTTTGTAGCTATTGGAATTTCAACAGGGGCCCGTAAGATGGAGATACTAAATGTAACTTGGTCTTCAGTTGAGCTTATTACAGGACTCATTGAGCTGAAAGAGACTAAAAATGACACCCCTAGAACTATCTGTTTAGTTGGGCTTGCTCTGGATTTAGTTAAAGAGCTTTACGAGAACCTGAGTATCGGGTTTCTAAGAGGTTTTGCATAAGTAACCAATAAATGAGGGGAATAGGTCTAACCCAATAACGAAAAGTGATTTGATTGAATTTGTTAGTTATTTGATCGGTATGTGCATAAAATCCTTTTTGTTTTTTATAACCATTTGCAGCAGGAGAGCCACTTTTGATTTCTTGTTCGATATGATCATAGAGCTCAAATTCTGACACAAATTCTATTCGATAAGAGGGACATTCTAATAAGTCATTTTTAGGTCCGCCTTGAAAGGTAAAGATAAATTCAGATAGGGTAATAGCGTGTTGTAACAAAGCTCCTTCTATATCTTAGGGAGTGGCCTTTAAACTTTTTATTGCTCTCATAAGCTCCTGATGAATTTCATATTTCGGTGTGCTTGGCAGTTTCTTGTCGTTCATAAGCTTTTCATAGAAACTAACTTCGGTCATGGTTGGAGCCTTTTTTAGATTTAGAGTCAAAATTATTGGGAGTCATTCTACTAAAAGATCTCTTTGATGGG
>CAMBTZ010000134.1 GCA_945870925.1 Chlamydia trachomatis
CTCTAAACATCTCGTTAAATATATTAGCCACTCCTACAAGAAAGGTTTAGAAGGACATCTAATAACTAGCCTTGCTCCAAATAGGCTTGAAAAAAAACCTACTGAAGCATTACCTGTGGCCATATTTCTCTGTAAAGCATTAGAAGACATTAAAATTAAATCCGGCTATTCTTATGTTCATAGAGATATTAAGGACTCAAATATTGTGATAAGCGCAAAAAAATCTCTAAAATTAATTGATTGGGGATGCGCTATTGCTTCAGGAACTAAGCCAGAAGTAGTTAAAGATAGAATGTACACACCAAGCGGAACACCCGGTTATATTCCACCTGAAGGTTATGATGACGAAAAACCCATCACAGAAAAATTTGACAGCTGGGCAATTGGCATTACTATGTACAAACTTCTTTCAGACGGGAAGCTCCCCTACTATGATAGCGAGGGAAACCCTTCTACAAATCCTAGTGTAGCAACAATGGCATTAGTGCTTCCGGAAGTTGCAGCTAGATTTAAAGCAAATCTCGATGCGCTTCCAATAGCAGAGGGTGTCCCTGAAATAGCATACACTGTAATGAAAAAATTATTGGAAATTAATCCTGAAGATAGACTCTCCCCTATTGAAGCATTAGCTATGCTTAAATATGATGAGCCATCTCCTTTACCAGTTTCATCACCCTTGCCAGCCCCATCACCCATGCCTGCATCATCACCCTCTAATATTACAGACCTATGATTATCAGTTAGCCCAGCAGAAAGACCTCCAATAGCTAAATCCGTAAAGATACCAAAGACAAAAAAAAGACTACCATCTTTAAGAGAGTCAGTATCATCGACTCTTTTACCGGGATTAACTGCCTTACCCCCTATAAAAAATTCTCACTTGAAAACAGCTGATAAAATAGATGAGTTATTCCGATCCCCTTCACTACCTTCTTTAAAGCCAAAACTACCACCGATTGGGAAATCTTAAAAAAAGTCTAAAATGAATATAGCTCTATCGATCGAATAGCTCTTTTAATTGCAGGTATATAGCGTGGAGCGCACGAAAGCGCTCTTACCCCGAGATCAAGTAATCTTTTAGTATAAAGCGGATTTGATGCAATTTCACCACAAATACTAACCGGAATATTTGCTTCATTTCCAACCTTTACAACATGTTCAATCATTCTAAGAATGCTTGGATGAGCCTCGCCATAACGATCACTTGTGAGTGGATTTGAACGATCAACTGCGAGTGTATATTGAATTAGATCATTTGTACCAATAGATAAAAAATCACACTCTTTCACCATTTGATCACACATGATAACAAATGCAGGGACCTCAACCATACAGCCGATTGAAAGCTGGGAGGGCACCTCGAAACCTTCTCTTTCAAGCTTTAATCGCTCTTCATGAATATGCATTTTTGACTCTACTAACTCACCTATATCTGTAATAAGAGGGAGCATAAGATGAACTTTACCAAATACACTTGCCCTTAAAATCGCTCTAATTTGAGTTGAGAAAAACTTTTGATGCTTTAATAAAAATCTGATTGACCTCTCTCCGAGAGCGGGATTCGGTTCGTGATTATTTGCTGAAAGAAGTTTTTTATCGCTACCTATATCAAATACTCGAAAAACAATTTCCATATTTCCGGCAAGTTGAATAAGCTTTTTATAAAGCTGATACTGCTCGTTTTCACTTACTGTTTCAAGCTCCCTTCGGACATATAAAAATTCAGAACGGACAAGGCCGATTTTTTTAATTTTAGCTCGTTTTAAAAGATCCAAATCAGACAATGCTTCAACATTTGCTTGAACATCAACAAGAGTGCCATCAATTGTTCGAACATCGCTATCATCCTCTTTCATTACATCAAAGCGAACGCTCTGCCCTCTCTGCTTTCTTTGATACATACTGATTGTAGCTTTTGATGGATTGATAATTACATTACCGTCATTTCCATCGACAATAACTGTATTTCCTCCACTCTCCTTCAATATATCAATCTTTATGTTGGAGACGTATGGTATAGCTTTTGCTTTTGCGATCAATGCAGCGTGTGATGTGCTGCCACCAATTTCAGTGATAAATGCTTGGACTTCACCAAGCGTAGCCTCGGCAGTATAGGATGGGATAAGTTCATATGAACAAATAATACTTTGCAAAAGATTTTTTTCATCATGCTCTACCCATTCAGGATAGAGATGTTTTAAAACACGCGCTGCAACATCCTTTACATCAAGTAGACGCTGATGAATTTCAGGATCGGTCTCATCTGCAAAAAAGCGCATATACTCACTAATAAAGCCCTTAAAAACAGATTCGCCATTTTTTCGAGACGCTCTAATTTTTTGTTCAAGATCACAAGTTAAAAGAGGATCTTCAAGCATTAGAATTTGGGCACCAATAATACTTGCACCCTCACTTCCGCCCTCTTCATGAAAGAGCTCCTGCAATTCTATCAAGTTCTCTCTACTTTTAGAAAGGGCAAGCCTGTATCTTAAAACCTCTAATTCAACATGTTCGTGCAAGATCTCATATTCAGGGACAATCCACTCTTCATTGTGATGAAAAACTTGAATCACTCCAATTGCAATTCCCCCGCTGATGGGAACACCTTGAAGTCTTATTTCTTCACTAACAAGCGCCACTTTTTCAATGCATCCAAATTAACAATAAGGATCAATACTATATCTTTTAATAGATTCCGGGCAACTCCCTTATTTCTCCCTTTATTCACCTTCCTCTTCGAAAGCTCTAATAGGAATTCGTTTTTGCCTTTTAGATATAGCGTCTAATAATTTAACGTTGAATTCCTTAGCCGAGTTATATCCCATTTTTTTAAGACTATAGTTTAATACTACAGTTTCAAGTAACAAAACAACATCACGACCCGGTTTTACCGGAAGAATATGGAAAGGAACTTTTACACCCAGAAAATCTAGATACTTCTCTTCTAAACCAATACGATCATAAAAATGTGCCGGGTCCCATTCTTCTAACTTTACAACTACATCAATTCTAGCAGCTTCCCTAATACAGACAGCCCCATAAATATGAGCCACATTGATGATTCCAATCCCGCGAATTTCAAGCATATGCCTTGTTAGTTCAGGACCGGTTCCAATTAAACTTCCCCCTTCTCTCCGTTTAATAATAACCACATCATCTGATATAAGCCTGTGACCCCTCTCGATTAGACCTAATGCAGTTTCACTTTTACCAACCGATGAATCGCCCTGAATTAAAACTCCTACACCAAACGCTTCAACTAAAGTTCCATGACAAGACATTGTCGGGGCAAACTCTTTACTTAAGGCTACTGTTAGTTTTTGAAGAACTTCCGATGTCGTTAAACTTGTTCTAAAGAGACAAAGCCCCTTGTCTCGACACAGTTCCATCATTTCAGGAAATGGCTTAAGTCTTCTAGAAAGAATAACTAAGGGTAATTCTTCTGAAAAAAGCTGCGCAAGCCTTCTTCTCCTGGTTTCAATCCCTAGCTCTCTAAGATACTCCATTTCAACACGCCCAAAGACAAGAACCCGTTTTGTAGAATGACCCTTTAAAAAACCTGTTAAAGCAAGTCCGGGCCT
>CAMBTZ010000135.1 GCA_945870925.1 Chlamydia trachomatis
GATTGCAAATTCGTCTCTTAATTTATCTGTTTGCACTTGAGAAAGGGCTAAAAGGGCAAAAAAACCGTGACCTTCATCTAAATAGGGAAATACTTTTTCAGGGATTTTTTCTTTCAATTTCAGAGAGAATAAATTCCTTAAATTTTGCATCCGATTTCTAGCTTTTGTCATTTCTAACTCCCACATTAGACGTAAGTTCTGCGTGTGTAAAACATGCTTTACAATTGCTGCACCATGTCTTGGCGGATTAGAATAAGCAGTTCGAATTAATGAGCGTATATTCCTACGCACTCTATCTAATAGTACTTTATCCTTTATAACAACAAAAAGAGCACCCACCCTCTCCCCATAAAGAGAAAATGATTTTGAATAGGAGTGAGCAACAAAAAATTCATGTCCTTTTTCTAAAAAATACCGGATCGGCCACGCATCTTCTTCAATCCCAATTCCAAATCCTTGGTATGCCGTATCAAAAAATGGTATCAACTTTCGCTCTCTAAAAACAATCTCTAATTTTTCCCATTCTGATTTTGTTAAATCAATCCCTGTTGGATTGTGACACATTGCATGAAGGAGAACAACAGTTCCGGATGGTAATTTACATATGTGCTCATACATGCTTTCAGGATAGGGATATTCATCAATCACAAGGCCTGCTTTAGTAAAAACATTTTTGTGATTTTCCCAAGTAGGATTAGGAATTGAAATCGTATTTGAAATCTCTTTTCTAATAAAATCTGCAATAATTCTAAGCGCTGATGTACCACCTATTGTTTGAGCTCCGTATATATTAAAGAGATTGCCCTCTCCAAATACAAGTTTTTTAGTCAATTCGACATAGTCAAGATCTCCATCAATTGGAAGATAATTCTTTGTATCAGAAAATTGTAGAATTTTTTCTTCTGCTAAATGTACAGAAGGGAGAATCTGAGCCGATTTACCATCCTCTTCAATAAAAATGCCCACAGTTAAATTGATTTTATTGGGTCTTGGGTCTTTTAAGAATTGGTCGTTAATACCGAAGATTGCGTCTGCTGGGACATCTGTTATTGCCTGAAAAAGAGATCCGCAATTTTCTTGCTTCAAAATAACTCCTCATTGCATACTTAGGCACACATCAAGGGGGCGTTAGCTCAGTTGGTAGAGCGCAACAATGGCATTGTTGAGGCCAGCGGTTCGACCCCGCTACGCTCCATCCCCTTTCTCTACAGCTTCTAAAAACGCTAATAATTGCTTAGCTCTCGTTGGATGTCTCATCTTACGAAGAGCTTTGGCTTCAATCTGCCTAACTCTTTCGCGCGTTACTTTAAAATAAACTCCAACCTCTTCCAAAGTTTTCGGCTTTCCATCAAGTAACCCAAATCTCTCGATCAATACTGTTTTTTCGCGGTCTGTAAGAGTTGCTAGCACTTCATTCATTTTATCTTTTAGAATTGAATATCCGGTTGCATCTGCCGGTGATTCAGTCGTTGTATCTTCAAGGAAATCACCAAATTGACTCTCACCGCTGTCTCCCACTTCTGCTTGAAGTGAAATTGGATGCTGCGCAATCTTGTAAATCTCTCTAACTCTATCCGGAGTAAGTCCCAACTCTTCAGCAAGCTCTTCAGGTGTCGGCTCTTTTCCCGTCTCCATCATCAGCTTTTTTGCCCCTCTTAGCACTTTATTGATTGTCTCAATCATGTGCACAGGAATTCGAATTGTTCTAGCTTGATCTGCAATAGCCCTAGTTACAGCCTGACGAATCCACCATGTAGCATAAGTAGAAAACTTATACCCACGCCTGTATTCAAATTTTTCGACAGCCTTCATAAGGCCCATGTTGCCTTCTTGAATTAGATCCAAGAACGACAGACCTCTATTTGTATATTTTTTTGCTATTGAAATTACAAGCCTAAGGTTAGATTCGACCATTTCGCGTTTAGCTTCTTGGCTCTTATCCATCCAGCGTTGTAGCATTCGGACATCTTTTTTAAACTCATCAAGAGTTCTTCCAGCTGCAAGCTCTTTCTTCAACAACTTCCGTTTGCCGGCCTGTAATTTAGCAAGTGCAAATCTGTTTTTTTCAGCTCTAGGAGTAAGTTCTTGAATCTCTTTTTCAAGAGTAAGAAATCTATCATAACTTGTAAGTATAAGTTCGCCAAAGTCTTCTATGAGCGTGTAACGAAAGCGCATTCTTCTAAGATATGCTTGTGTACGAATTCGGCTTTTTTCTATCTCTTCAAGAATTTTTACTTTCTCTACTTTAGACAGTTCTTCTTTTCTTAGATCAAGTAAAAACTTCTCTAATTGTTCGTCTTCCTCACGCAAGAGTTCTTGAAGCGCAGGAATCATCTTAATAAAATGATGCTTATCCTCAATCTCTTTTTCAGTAACGATCTTATCAAGTCTTTCTTTAGTACTAATTAGATATTTGATGATCGAAATTGTTTCTGCTGTTGAGTAGCGAAAGCGCATGATGATTCTTTCGATTTGCATCTGAGCTTTTTCAATTCGTTTTGAGATTTCAACTTCTTCTTCGCGAGAAAGCAGAGGAACAGATCCCATCTCCTTTAAATACATCCGAACAGGATCGTCTGCAGAAGCTTCAGTTCTTCTAGGAAGAGCCTCAACTTCTTTTGCTTCTTTCTTCCGCTCTTTTTGTTTCTCTACTTCAGCCTGATTGAATATCTGAATATCCATACCGCTCAAAAAGATCAATATTTGATCAATTTGATCAGCAGAGTCAAAGCTCATTGGCAAGACGTCGTTTATCTCTTCATACGTAATATACCCTTGATCTTTAGAAATCGCGACAATTTCTTCGATTTTTTGCTGATACTGAGGATCAAAGGGTTGATTTTCTTTTGTTTTTCCCATAACTCTTCTAAAAAGAACCTAGCGTATCAACATTTGCGAATATTGTCTAGCGCAATACAATTGAAACTATTAAAATCGCAAATTATGGAAGGGAAAGGGAGCTTGTTACATCAGAGCGTTCAAAAGCATATTTACGATCTGCTTCCATGTGGTGAAGCATTCATCGAACATCGCCTTCCCGGTCATGTAGCTGATTTAGTTTGGTTACCAAAAAAAATTATTTTTGAGATTCAAGTCTCGCCTATTTCCGTTGATATCGCTATTTCCAGAACAGCCGACTATAAAAAAATGGGATTCTATATTGTATGGATTCTACATCAAAAAAGCTTCAACTCCACTTATCTAAGTCTTGGAGAACTTTTTTTAAGAAGGCACCGAAATTGCTATTATACAAATATTTCAACCACAACTTTTGGCTATATTTACGACCAAATAGAGCGCTGCCGAAACAATAAAAGAGAGCAGCGAGGAGATCCTGTTATCTTAGATTTAAAAAATCCCCTCATAAAATGGGGTCATCTCTCTTTTAAAGGGGACCGAAACCAAAACTTTTTGACGAAATCACTGCAGACGTGCTATACTAAAATCCAAAAGTTTTTTCCAGCAATTAAAGATTAACCCAGTTAGGCAAAACCATGGCAGAAGAGAAAAAAGAAGAGAAAAAAGCGGTTAAAGTACCAACTGCTCTCAAAAGACACACTCAAGATTTAAAAAAA
>CAMBTZ010000136.1 GCA_945870925.1 Chlamydia trachomatis
CTTCATATACCTCTTTTCTTGGTGGGTCAATCATTGCTAAAAACCCAAGAAATTCAAACCCATCTTTTATTAGGTTCTCGTGAAGTTTTGAAGAATTAAGTTCTACTCGTTTTTTTGCTACTGCTAAGACTCTCATTCCCTCATTAGCCATATCAAATAGAATTTTTTTAAAATTATGAATATCTAAATTTACACAGATTTTCATTAGCTCCTCAGGAGCGCCTTTCAGAAATATAAATGAGCCCTCATGATTAGAATGATTCAAGGTTGCCATTACTCTAGTTGTTGAATCAAAAGGGATAACATCTTTTCTTTTCCACTCCTCTCTTAAGGGTTTCTCGTTAATTTCGCGTTTTCTAGCTAAAACAACTAGCGCTATTTCAGTAGGATCACCAATAGGAATGATAGCTTTTTCATGCTCATTTAAAAATGCGTCATTGCAAATAGTGGCAGCTTTGATAATTTCATCAATTTCTTCATAATTGATTTCATTTTGCGACTCAAACGGTCCCTTAAGAATGTAGCCTGCACCAGAAACAAATGTTAAACCTGATTTAGTGCTTATTTTCTGCACAGTCATCTCATTGTATGTTAATGTCCCAGTTTTATCAGTACAAATAACAGTTGTAGATCCTAAAGCTTCGACAGCTGGCAATTTCCGAATGATTGCCTGCTTTTTTGCCATCCTTCTAACACCAACTGAATAAGCAATTTGAATAATTGCTGGAAGGCCTTCAGGAATTAAAGCTACAGCAAGAGTTATCGCTAAAAAGGCTGCATCAAAGAAGATGTTTCCTCTTAATAATGCAATAAAAAAGATCAAAATGCTTAAGCAAATGGTGAAAATTGAAATATTGATCCCAAGTTTTTTCACAAAAATCATCATGGGTGTATCTTCGGATTTCACAGATTCAACAAGCTCTGAAATTTTTCCAAATTGTGTATTTATTCCGGTTTCGCAAACAACCCCAAGACCTACACCTGAAGTTACAAAGGTTGCCGTGAATGCCATACATTTTTGATCTGCAATTAAAGAATCTTTACTCTCTATATTAGTGCGCTTAAATGTAGGATTGGATTCCCCCGTTAAAATAGACTCATCGCACTTTAAATTTTTCACATGAAAAAGTCTTATATCTGCAGCTACTCTATCCCCTGGTTCAAGATAAATTACATCTCCTGGTACGACATCTTTAGAATGAATCACTTTTTTTTGCTGATCGCGAATAACTGTTGTTTTATGAGGGACTAATTCGTTTAATTTTTTGATCGCTTTATTTGCTTTAAACTCCTGAATAAAGCCAATAAGAGTATTAATAATAACGACACTTAAAACCACCAAGCTATCACTTGTTTTTCCGAGAAGAAACGCAAACAAAGTGGAGCCTAATAATAAATATACTACAGGGTTATGAAATTGCCGAAAAAAAATTCTGATGGGATTTTCAGAAATTGAAACAGAAACTACATTGTGACCAAATTTTTTTAATCGCAAAAAAGCTACACTTTCACTAAGACCACGTTCATCAGAATCAAGCTTTAAAAAAACATCGACTATATCTTCTGAATACCACTGAGTCATATTAGAAAAAGGCTCTTAGATATGTTATTTGATAAACAATGATGACAAAAAGAATAAGGCTGACTAAAAAAAAGAAGTAGCCGAATAAAACGATAAGTCCATCATTTTTTAAGATGCCCAAATTCAACGAAAGAATTGCCCAAGCAGCGATTAAATTAGAAAGTGGAATCGGAAGAGGGAGCGCCAAAAAAAGTCCCAGCAAGATGATGCATATTTCATTAAATATCCGCATGGATTTTGACTGACATAAAAAAATTAACCTGGGGTGCAAAACGTTTTTAAATTTTTTTACTAGCGTCAAACCGCTTTTAATAATTTTTTCCAGTGTTTCTCTTTTAAGTTTTTTTTCAACTAAAAACTTAGGAAGAAGTATGCTATTTCCAAATATTGTTCTTATTCCTAAAAATGCAATAATTAAACCAAATGGAGTCGATAGCCCTGGAATCTGTAAAGGCTGGCAAAACGGAAGTGCTAAAATCATCATAATAAGGGATCGACCCTTTCCATGCATAATTTTAAGAATTTTTCCTATAGATAGGGATTGAGAATTTTGAATGGCATCTTTCAAATTCAAAAACTCATCCTCAAGTGTTGAAAATTTAAGTATTTTTGCCACTTCTCTTTTCCTTATTTTTTTATCTTATTAGCAGATCAATAGGTAAGGTTGCAAGAAGAGTTTAAAAAGAAAAGCTCTTAGAACATGTCCTAAAACCTAAGAAGCTTTCTATATAAGATATTCGAATAAAGAAAATTATCTAAAAGTCATCGCAAAGGCGCAAAGAAATAAAGGCGCAAAAAAAGAAGAGACCCTACTGCGCTTCCACTATTTTATAAATAAGATGAATTTAAAATAGGATAGCTAGCTTTGTGCCTTTGTACATTTGCGTTGAATTTTTGATACAAACTATCTAGTACGAACTAGATTTCAGTTTTAAAAGACGCTCTAGGTTTTAGTACAGCTTCTAAGCTAATTAAACCTTTGATAATCATAGAAAGATTATGTTCGTATTTTAATCGAACTTGGTTAATTAACTTTTTTAATACTAAAATTTAGGGTTTCTAATTTATGTATATAATTATAAGCCTATCTAAAATATAAACTGTTGTGGTATAGTTGCCTGAAAATATATTTAGAGTATTTCTAAAATGGGGAATTTTCGAATTTACTGTGCTCTATTTCAAAACTAGGCAAGGCTGATGTAATTTCAGAGCTGATGTCAGGTATGAAAAAAGCAATTTTTGAAACAATAGCAGTATAATCTTTTTTTAGGGGGGGTTAATTCTTATGTCCACTTCATCATGTGAATTTTTATTAATAGGACATTCTCAATTAGCGTTAAGTAAAATTCTAACTGAAAAAGATATCAGTTTTAATAGAAGGATTTCTAGTTATAAAACTTATTCCATAGACTTTAAATTAATTAATTTATTTAAAAAAATTATCTGCTCATATAACAATGCCTATTCAGATTATTCATTCCGAGGATCAATTCTTAAATCTGATATTTCCGCTACAATATATTTAACTGGAGGTACTGCAACAGATCTTACTGCAGCAATGTTCTTAGATAAAGAGCCTATTGATCTTTGTGGGGATTTGGATTTTAAAATAGCTTTTGAAAAATACCCTCAATTCAATAAAAAAGATTTGAAAGCAATAAAAGAATTTTATGTAAAAGTTTTTTTTAATGCTATTAAAGAGTTATTTGACGATAGTGGTCAAGAGGTTCCAACAGATACTGAAATTCAATGTTATTTCTTTCAAAAATTAAAGCTTTTTGACGATTCATCAGTATTTCTAGTGAATTTTGCAGGAATTGATTTTTCTTTCCCTACATCAGATTTAACTGAAAAAAGATGGTACACCTTTAATCATGAAGCCCTATTTATTGATATTAAACACATCTCATTTGCTAAGGACTCTCTAAGTCATTTTGTTGTTAAATCAGCAGTAGGGGATA
>CAMBTZ010000137.1 GCA_945870925.1 Chlamydia trachomatis
ATCAGAGAGCATCTGCTTAATCGATTACAGAACTGCTTGCACTCAATTTATCTGGCCCGGATCTGCTAATTATGCTGAATTCAAGGGCTATCTAGACATACTTACACCTAAAAATGAGCATTTTTTAGAACCATCCTATCACGGATTTATAATCCCTGAGCAAAAATCACTGGCAATTCTCTTTCTATGTACTCTTGAAGGAAAGAACCCAGAAGATTTTTCTGAGATAAACCTTTTACCTCAATTCCAAAATATTTTCACGGGCAAAGAACTTGATACCCGTTTTTCGCATGAATTTATGGGTGCAATTCACTTTATAATGCATATGTTTTGTTATAAGCTTAAAAATAATCAAATTAGCTCTGATATTGATACGACAGATTTTCGAGATTTCCTTGCTGAATCTAAAATAGTAAAAGATGAATATAGATATCTGACTAAACTTACAGATAGCCTAACCCTTTCAGCACTCCCCTATATAGGTCCAGAGCAGGCGCTTGCAGCATATTCTCAATTAAATAGACTTCAGAAATTCAACATTGATTATAAACCATTTCTCTTAAGGACTTTCTTTCGCGAGGCATGGCAATCACAAAAATTGCAGAGTCTTTCGAAAGAATGGACAGGTCAAATAAAGCACATAGATATGAAAATTTTATTGAGTGAGCGAATTGCAGGCCACATACCTTGGATAGAAAAACTTAACGATCCTCAATTTATTCAAATACTAGAACGTTTTTTGCAAGAAGAGCACCAACTGATTTTAAATTCCTTAGAATTCAAACCGGTCAAACAGACAAAAATCCTTCTAATCTTAACTGCCAGAGTGCTTTGTTATTATCCAAATCTAAAAATACCTGATTTTGAAGCGCTTTTTTTAGAACTTTCCCGAAGTTGCTCTACAAATTTACGACCTTATCTTTTTTGGATCTATTCAGAAATTAAGCATCCAGATACCCAAAAATTCAGACCTTTTAAATTGGAGGAGCTTGATTTATGCGAATCAGACGACAGAAAGAGAATTTTAACTCATCTCAAGAGAAGTGCTGATCTTCCTTACACCCCTACTCTTGATCCATTTAGAAAAGCTTCTGAAATAGAGTGGACTCAAGAGATTCCTGAACCTGCTAAACAGGTCGTTTCATTTGAGCATGGAAAAATAAATTATGAGCTCCCCTCATCTTGGTGGCATGGAGAATCAATTATTGTAACTCAAGATTCTGAAAGTGCTGGCCCTGACACTCCATGGAGATTACAGGAGAGGCCAGATCTTTTATGGCAGGGAGATCAGTTAATAGACAGCAGAACTGGTCAGGTTTTCTCTAAGATTTTTCACGAAATGAATCCAAATAAACCAGATCAATTAGTAAGTTTTGAAATCCCCTGCAAAGACGGGAAATACAAGCCCCGCGTCCTTGAAGAGCATTTATGTCTATTGCTACAGCATTGCAAAAACAGTAATTTCGAATCAGTTAAGCAAATTATAAAAGAACTCCCTCTAATTACCCATAAATTATCACCTATTAGCAAAAACCTAATTCAAGCAATAATAGCGGTTGTTGCTCCCACGGAATCAATAAGTTACGACCGGTTAGCGCTTGCAATGAATCTCTTAGAAAGATTTCTTACATGGTATGAAAACCCTTCGCTAGAACAAGAACCTGAAGAAATAGTTCAATTAACAGTTGTCTGCATCGGCTTATTTAACCTTTATCGAGATATCCAGCAAAACATTTCTGAAGCTTCACTTTTAACCTATACTCAAAAAGACCATCTCCTCTCGATTCTCCCAAGCACGATTAAATCAGCACTTATAGAAAAAATACAGGAATTTCAACTCCCAAATATAGGTCGATCTTTATTAGAGAAAATCAGAACCGGTGTAATAAATAATATCGAAAATTCTGACATTTCAATTACTGATGCTGCCTGGCGAAAGGATCTAAAAATAGAACTTTTAGATACAAGTGTTCTATTTAAACAGGAAGAAAGATCTATTCTTAACCAAAGGTTTTATGCCGCTAATATCCGTGGAGAACGTGGCTGCTGCTTTCATCTTATAGCTTCTTTATTTTATCTCGGCATTAAAATTAGCCGAGTCTTCCTGAGATTTTTAGGATCAAGACATGTTTGGAAAGAACGAATTGAAGCATTTGAAGCCTCTTCTTTAATTATTGAGAGCTGGTTACCAAACCGTGCTCATTCTAATGAAGAAAAAACAGCTCAAAAGCTCTCCCTAGTTGCACAACAAACTGAGACAGACCCTTATCTTTACGCCCTAATTTATTACGCGATCGATAATAACATTTATAAAAAAGCGTCTGAAACAGTAGCATTCTTCATGGCGAGAGTTGAACAAATTAAGCATACAAAAAACTTCCTTCAAAAGCTTATTTCCCCTCTCATTTCCATCTATAATTTTATCACCTATATCATCAGAATCTATAATTTACTCCCTCTTAAAACCAGACTGAAGGTAGATAATATACGAAGCCCTTTTGAGCTTTTTAGGGAAAAAAGCCCAGCTGTTAAATTAATTGACCAAGAACTTAGATCTCTACTTCTAGCCTCGGGGCTTCAACAAAAAGTTACTGAAGCTCATCTTTTAGCTCTTTTTTTACAAAACCAAATGGGAAGACTAAAAGAAGTAGATCCGTCATTAACAGATGAAGCTTGTTATGATTTTGATACAAAAATAAGAAATAAATTAATTAATCCTAGTCATTCATACAACTATACTACCTATAATCCTCGCGATGACAACGATCTTTCAAGAGCCTTTTTAGTCTTTGAACACATTACCGGAATGCAAATTCGTCCTGAACAAATTGAAAAATTCAAAGTATTCCTAAAAAAAGATGATGAAGGTCGGTATATTAATTTAGCTATGCAGATGGAAATGGGTGGAGGAAAAACAAGTGTTCTCACCTCTATTAGCCTTTTGCAAGCAGCTAAGCTAGGTCGAATCAGTGCTTTTATCCCTCCTGCTGCTCAATATGATTTTCTAGCTACAGAACTAACAGGCTGGCAAAAAGAGCGTTTTGCTCAAGAAATTATCCCGATTGATCTATCATTTGATGCGATGCAAGAGAAAAAATCACTTGAATGGTTTAAAGAGCGACTTCTCCAAGCAAAAAAATTTAGTCACGCAATTCTTTTTCATCCAAATACCCTTCATAATTTAAAACTAGCAATTAGAGCGACAGACGACCCAAAACTCTTAAAACTCCTATTTGAAATTAGCTCTGATCTTAAAAAGAATTGCGATGTAATTATTGATGAAATTGATCTATCTCTTGATCCTTTAAAAGATCACAGCATGGCTTGCGGAGAGGCTAAGAACCCTTCAATGAGATATCTTAATCAATATAGAGAGTTAATAGAATATCACATTGAATATCCAGAGCTTTGGAATTCTCTTCTCTCAAACTCACCCGAGTTAATCAATAATGAAGATTATAAGCAGTTTCAGATTGCTTATATAGCACCTAAGCTTGCTGCAAAATTTGAGATTCCTGAATTGTTAAAAGAGAGC
>CAMBTZ010000138.1 GCA_945870925.1 Chlamydia trachomatis
TTAAAATCATTAAAGAGTCTTTTATCGGAGAAAAGTGAGACGATTTATTGTTATCAATATAGATTGTTTTAGTAGGGACAGAGGATATTGGATGATCTTCTTTCAAGGCTAAAAGGAGGCATTTGAACTCTGTTTCATACCGTCCTCCCGGAATAGTTTTAAGGAATTTTTCAACTAGAATTTTGCTAAATGCTCTATATCCTGATTGTGTGTCATGAGGAGCTTTGTTATAAATCCATTTTAACATTTTTGCTATCAGTGTATTGCCAAATTTACTTCTGCCTGGCATTAAATGAAAGTGTCTTGAGGCAATTGCCATATGTGCCCCCTCTTGAATCGCTTGAACAAGAGCGGGGATGTCTTCAGGATCATGTTGTGCATCGCTATCAATTGTAACAAGAGTATTAAAATCTGTGTGATTTACGGTATGTTGAAAGCCCTCTAACAATGCAAAGCCTTTGCCTCTATTTTCTTTCCATCCGAGCACTGTAATATTTGGATATTTTTGGCTTAGATTTTGCAAAATTTCACCAGTTTGATCTGTTGAGCCATCATCAATTGCAATAACTGTTGTGACCAAAGGAGACGTTTTAGAGATTACCTCCTCACAGAATTTGGCAACATTATAACAAGAAATAATAGCAATTGTTGAAATAATGAGCCTCCCAGCATATATTCAAATTCATAATGAAAAAATTGATTTTTGCCAGTTATTTTTGCGTTTTTATAAGCTCTCTTATTGCAGACTCTTGTGACCCCTCCCTTTTTGATGCTTTGTATAATAAAGCACTTTTCTATGAAAGAGTTGAAGGTAACAAGACTAAAGCTATTGAAATATATAAAGATCTATATATTTGTAATCCAAAGAATCCAGATGTTCTTTTTCAATTGGGGAGACTGTTAAGTCAAACCGGACAATGGAATGAGGCTGAAAATTTATTAAAAAAATGTATAGTCCTAGCGCCTCAGTATGCAGATGCCGCCCTACAACTTGGAAACTTATATCTTTGGCAAGGAAGATTGAATGAAGCTGAGGTGATCTATAAAAGCTATCCGAATAATCTGGATGCCATGGAAGGGCTTGTTAAAGTCTATTATTACAAATCTTCAAAGAGCTGGAAAGCTGCTTGAAACATCTGCAGCGATTTCAAAAATTTTAAGCGAGAATAAGACGTTAAAGGTTTCATTACAGTTAGTTATAGAAATTCTTAAAAGTTATTTAAATTGGGATGTTTTAGTTCTTTGGATTAAAGAGGAACAATCAGAAAATTTTTCATTTGTGGAGATTGCTCAAGTCCCAGATCTAAATATTGAACTGTTTTCAGAAAAAATAAGAAGCATGATCGAAAACAAGAACACAGTATGTATTCATCCCCTCTCTTTGTATCGCCCGATATGGATAGAAAATATTGAAGAAGAGAGCGCATTTACTAGGAGAAAAGAGGCTTTAAAGTGTGGACTTCATGGCGCCTTTGCATTTCCTTTCTTTCAGGGAGCTAAATTAATAGGTGTAATTGAGCTATTTAAAAGGGCTCCATTTCGAGAGGTTGTGGATGATTTATTGCTTAATCTAAGCACTTCAATTGGAATTGAAATTGGTTATTTTCTCAAAAGAAAAAATGAAGAGGAGTTAAGACTTCAACTCATTACAATTTTCAATTTTTCAAATGATGGAATATATACGACAGACAATAAAGGTATTGTTAAATCGTGGAATCCAAGTGCGGAAAGATTTTATGGCTGGAAAGCTTATGAAATAATTGGAAGTACTATTAAAAGGACCTATCCGGATGAAAGGTTGCATGAATTTGATGAGATTTGGGAAAAACTTTTTTTAGGTAAACCAATTGAGAATTTTCAAACAGAGAGATTGCATAAAAGTGGGAAACGAATATGGGGGAATTATACATATGGTCCAATTATTAGCATTTTTGGAGATGTATCTGAAGGGTGTGTTCTTGTTCAAGATGTTACTGAGGAAAAAAACATAAAAGAGAATTTGTTTTTATGTGAAGAAAAATTCAACACTCTTACAGAAATATCAGAGGACTGGGTTTGGGAAATTGATATAAATGGGGTTATTACTTTTTCTAATCAAGGCGTTTTTAATATTTTAGAATATAAACCAGATGAAATAATAGGAAAAAGTCTTTTTAAGTTCCTTGTTGCTGAAGAAAGAGAGAGAATTGAAATTAAATTTCATGAAAATATTAGTCAAAAAAAGTGTTGGATAGACGAGACCATCTATTTTAATAGTAAAAGCGGAAGTAAATTATCTTTAAAAATTCATTCTATTGGGTATAGAGGGATATGTAGAGATATTACTGAAATGGAAAGAAATGAGAGGTTAAAAAATGAATTCATTGCAATTGTTAGCCATGAACTAAGGACCCCTCTAACTTCTATTTATGGGGCATTATCTCTACTAATATCAAAAAAATTTGATCCAAAAGAGGAATCTGAATTATTAAATACAGCACAAAGGAATTCTATTCGTCTTACAAACATACTTAATGACATAATTGATATCGAAAAATTACAGCTAGGGAAGCTTACTTTAAATTTTGAGAAAACAAATCTTCGGGAGTTGATTTTGGAGTCGGTAACTACATCCGAGGTTCTTGCAAAAAAAGCTGATTTAAAAATTGTAATAGAAAAGCCCCTACAAGATGTGTGGGTAAATGGAGATAATCAAAGACTTATACAAGTAATGATAAATTTGCTTTCAAATGCACTTAAATTTTCACCCAAACAAGGTACAATTTTTGTCGGTATGGAAGTTACTGATACCAATGTTAAAATTTCAATTCAGGATCAAGGAAAGGGGATTCCTAAAGAATTTGAATCAAAAATTTTTGAGAAATTTTCTCAAGCTGACTCAAGTTCCAAGAGAGTTTATCAGGGAACAGGCTTAGGGCTTAATATTTGCAAAAATATTATAGAAGCTCATGGCGGAAAAATTTCTTATAAAACAGAAGTTGGTGATGGAACAACTTTTTACTTTGAGCTCCCTAAGTGGATAGGAATTTAAATCATGAGTAAAGAGCTTAAAAAAATCCTTTTTGTAGATGATGACGAGGATATCCATTTAATTGTTAAACTATCACTCCATGAAATCCCTAATCTGGAATTTCGTTCCGCATATTCTGGTGAAGATGCGATCAAAATAGCAATGGAATTTCTACCCGATCTAATACTTTTAGATGTCATGATGCCGAAAATGGACGGCTTTGCCACACTTCAAGCAATCAGGCTCATGCCAACCCTTCTAAATATTCCCATTATTTTCCTTACAGCAAGAGTCCAGAAAGCCGAAATTGAAACCTACCTGAAACTCGGAGTCTTAGACGTCATTACAAAACCCTTCGATCCCGCCACCTTCGCCCCAAACATCCTCAAGCTTTTCTCCACCACCTACTGAGGGGTCAGGCCGGACATCCGGAC
>CAMBTZ010000139.1 GCA_945870925.1 Chlamydia trachomatis
ATGAAGATGTCTTATCGATCGCTGTTGATCTTACATTGCCGTCACAAAAAGTGATCACCAAGAAAATGAAATGGTGGAAAGAAAACTTTAAGGCTGAAGAATTTCATAAAAAACCTGCAATTTTCTTGATCAAAACACGTCAGTTTCTCTAATAGTAGAGGAATGGATGAAAAAAGCGTTGTTATCATTACAGGCAGTGCCGGGCGAATAGGCTCGGCAGTTGCCGCAAGACTTGGTTTAGAACACAAAATTGTCGGCTTTGAACTTTTAAAAGCCATATATGCTTCAAAGAATGAAGAGCTTGTGCCTGTTGATGTCTCATCTGACGAGAGCGTCGCTCAAGCCTTTCTTCATATTAAAAACTTTTATGGGACAAAAATCACTTCGGTCATTCACTTGGCTGCATACTATAGTTTTTCAGACCAAAGGTATGATAACTATAAGAAAATTACGGTAGAAGGGACTAGAAGACTGTTAGAGGCTCTGCAAGATTTTGAAGTTGAGCAATTTATATTTTCTAGTACCATGCTAATTCATAAGCCATGTCCGGTTGGTGAGAAAATTACTGAGAATTCACTCATAGAAAAATCTTGGTCCTATCCTAATTCAAAAATTGAGACAGAGGCAGTCATTCACAAATATAGAGGGAAGATTCCTACTGTAATCTTAAGGATATCAGGTGTCTATGATGATAAATGCCACTCCATTCCGATCTCAAATAATATCCAAAGAATCTATGAAAAACAATTCGTAAGGCACTTTTTTCCAGGCGATTTAAATGCGGGCGCATCGTTTATGCATATGGATGATGTTGTTGAGGCGATAGTGAAATGCGTTGAGTTAAGAAAGGAGCTTCCAAAAGAGACGGTCCTTCTCCTTGGTGAAGAGAAAAGGCTTAGTACAGATCAGCTTCAAAGAAAGATATCTAAGCTTCTTACCGGAAAAGAGATGAAAACTTATCGTATTCCAAAAATTATGGCTTATCTTGGAGCTTGGGCCCAATGTCATATCCCATTTATGGCAAAACCATTTATTAGACCTTGGATGATTGGGCTTGCTGATGATAATTATGATCTTGATATATCTAAAGCTAAGAAGCTTCTGAAATATGAACCAAAGCATTCTATTGAAGATTCTTTAGAAGTAATGATTAAAGATCTTAAAAAGGACCCTAAAGCTTGGTATAAGGTGAACGGATTAAAATGATAGCATCACATTTTATCACAATTTTTTTAGGTTTTTGGTTACTTGTTAGCCCGGTAACTTTTGGATATAGCCAGTTAAGTCTTACTTTGAACGATCACATAACAGGTCTTCTTTTTATTATTTGCGGACTCCTTTCTTTTACAAAAAATGGACGTCTATTTTGTTGGATTATCTGTTTTGGGGGAATTTGGTTACAAGCAGCCCCCCTTATTTTTTGGGCAAATGATCCTATGATCTATCTAAATGATACGATGATAGGTATTCTGGCAATTGCCTTTTCAATTTTAATACCTAGTTTTGGCTCCTATGAAGTTGATAAAGGCAATTTCATTCCGGAAGGATTTTTACACAATCCATCATCCTGGAAGAGAAGAATTCCAATCATTGCTCTGGCCTGTGTTGGATGGTTTATATCTAGATATTTAGCCGCCTATCAACTTGGATATATCGATACTGTTTGGGACCCTGTTTTTGGTGATGGGACAAAACTTGTAATCACATCTAAAGTTTCCAAGGCCTTTCCAGTGCCTGATGCAGGACTTGGAGCTATGGCATATACATTAGAAGCCTTACTTGGTTGCATGGGTGGGCCTGCCCGCTGGCGCACAATGCCTTGGATGGCAATCGCCTTCACGTTCCTTGTTGTCCCTCTTGGTATTGTTAGCATCACCTTAATTATCCTTCAACCGGTCCTCGTCGGCGCCTGGTGTTTCCTTTGCCTCATCACAGCCCTCTCCATGCTCATCATGATCACCCTTGCCTACAGTGAAATGGTCGCCGTCATCAAGTTTCTCCACCAAACCATCAAATCCGGAAAACCCTTCTGGCAAACCTTCTGGCGCGGCCAACTCAAATAATCGGGTGTCAGGCCGGACATCCGGACATCAGAATCAGAATTAGGTCAGGCTTGCAAGTTGGAAAGGGTGAAGTCCTAGATTTATAGTGGAGGAGGGAAAAAGGTGTTGAAAGATTTCGTGATTTTTTAAGGTTGTTGGGAAATTGGGTGCATTTGTGTAGAGAGAGCTGATAGGGATATGTTTTCCGGTTCTTTTCACTATTGGTTTAAAGAGTGAGAGAAAGGGGAGTGATTTGTTATTGATAGTGAAACTTGTGGATGGATCGATCTCATCAGTAAAACAAATTCGGTAAAAAAGTTTGAGTGGATCTTCAAGGTAGCTCTCAACGAGGAAAAGTTTTTGATTTTGAATGGTAGCATTTCCCAGCACTTTTTTAGCAAATTGGCACTCAAATTCGTTTTCAAAATAGATGTGGGCATCATGAGTCATAAGAGATTCGACTTTTGAGTGTCGTATGCCGACAGCATTTAAAAATGTAGCTTGATCAAGTTGTCTGTAAAGAATCCATGGAGTTTCATCATTTGTATTTTTTTGTGAAAGCCCATTAGCAATAAGAATAATATCATTTGGATTAAGACTACTAAAGAGTTCTCCTAATATTTTATCAACATAGGTAAGCCCATAAGCTATAGGTCCACTATAATTATCATCTTTCCAGTAGTGATGCTGAACATGAGCTAAAGTATTGATAAAGATTGATGAAAATTCAGTTTTATAGTTTTCTCGGTACTTCAAAAAAAGAAGGGTAGAGATGTATTCGATAAATCCAATGTAAATAAATGATTTCCCCTTAAATTTAAGGGTGTTTTTTAGTATGCCAGGAAGTTCTCTTAGTACATGTTTCCATAATTTGTTTACAGTTATAACTCTAAGTAAGCTTCTTAGTTTTTGAAACAGTTCTTTATTCGATTTTTTCAGATAATTTTTTGAAATATAACGAAGAGGGTCTAATAGGTCATTTAATTCACCTGGATAGGCAATCTCCGATGCTGTCCATGGGTCAGGGAGAAAAAATTTACAACCATCGGCGCCATTTCTGCTTGCATTCATAGCACCCCAAATCCCGCTTGAAATACCTTTATCAGCCAGATCTTCCCAAATCTGCTTTGTCCCAAGGTGCGGAATATCGCCTAAATGTTTGATTTGATGTTCTGAGGACGGTTTTCCAGTATGTACTGAGACCCATTGTACCCAAGGTTCTAAAAAATCAGACTCATAAGTGTCATCTGTAGATATTGTAGAGTGATTTAGTAAAAGCATTCTCTGGATGTTTTTTAAGTTCATCGCAGCAGATGCTTTTCTTAGTAGAGCATCATTAAATTCATTAAGTTCTAAAAAAATAATTTTTTTCATCTATGGTACCAAAGGGTTTT
>CAMBTZ010000140.1 GCA_945870925.1 Chlamydia trachomatis
TTAAATGCAGAAAAGAAGAGGGAAAAGACTTCTACGACTCCGGAAATTAAGCTTATTTTCTCTTGTGGAATGACAATTGCAATTGCAAGTGATCCGAGGAGCATTGAAAGGAGGATGAAAATGCTTGCAACGAGTATGGCTTTGGGGAAATTTTTTTGAGGATTTTTAATTTCTGTAATATGTACACCTGCAAGTTCCATTCCTAAAAAAGCTGCCATAATAGAGATAAGAGAGACCCAGGTTGAGGCTGTTGAAAAGGTAGGGAATATTTTGGCGGAGGTAAATTCAATTTGAATCGGGTGGCCTGTTATGACCCAAACAAAGCCAAGTATTATGAGTAAGACTAGTGGAAAAATAGTTCCGAGAAGCCCACAGATTTCATTTACTTTTGCCGAAGTTCTAAGACCAAAGAGATTAAGAATGGTTAATCCCCAAAATAGAATAATAACTGTTGAAAGTACATAAATAGGTGAGGAGGTAAGATTGGGGCTGATTAAATAAGCAATAGTGCCTGCAATAAATGATAGAATTGAGGGGTACCATACTATGGTGTTAGCCCACTGAAGCCAAAGGGCAACCATTGCCATTTTTTCGCCAAAAGCTTTATTTACCCAATAATAAACGCCCCCCTTTTCAGGAAACGTAGCTGAGAGTTCTGCTGCGACTAGGGCTGTCGGAATTAAAAATACAATTGCTGCAAAAATAAAAAAGAAAATTACAGAGCTGCCAAATAGAGCAGAAGAGGGAAGATTTCGAATGCTATCGATTGTTGCTATGATAATGATTATTAATGAAAACAATGGAATTTTTTTAGACATGGAATGATTCTACAGTACTTTAGGTTTATTTCTCAAGAGCGCTACAATTGGACTGCCAAATTGAGAGATTGAGAGACCTAGGAGTATCCAAGCTCCGCCAATAAGGATCGATGAGGATAGGTGGTCATCCAGCCAGATAATAGATGTGAGCGTTCCGAAAACAGGAATAAGCATATTAAAAGGGGCTGCTTTTGCAATTGTTTCTGTTTGCATTAGATGCATCAAAATCCCACCTGCTACAAGCATGCTTGCCCAGGATGAGTAAAAGGCACTTGTCCATCCAATAAATGTTGCTTCTGAAAGGGATCTAAAAATTAATTCGCTGCCTTCAAACAGAAAAGAGGTGAGGGCTAAAATGGGGGAGATTAATAGGCTCATCCATATGGTTATTGGTAAGGCTTTGGAGTTAGCTTTCTTTACAAGTGTGTATCCAAGCCCCCACATGATTGCTGAGATAAGACAAAAACATAATGAGGTTAAGTTTCCGGATAAATTTTTTCCGGAAAAAATGATGATTAGACCAAAAGCGCCTACGGTAATTCCAAGCAAATCATAATGCGAAGGCTTTGCATTTAAAATGAGGTAGCCAAAAAAAATGGCAAATAAGGAGCCGCTTTGGATGATAAAGCTGCTGGTAGAAGCTTGCGCGCCTAAATGCAGGCCTATGTTGACTAAAGTTATATGAAGGATTCCAAGTGAGAGAGCAATTGACATTAATAATTTTAATGGAATCCTAGGTCTAGGAATAAAAAATGCTAAAGGAAGTGTAAAGGCGAATCTAAAAAAGGAGAAGAGAATAGGGGGGAATTCGCTCAGTCCAATTTTGCTGAAGGTAGCGTTGGATCCAATGATTGCCATAGCGAGTATAGCTAATAAAATTCTAGGAAGAGGCATCTTTCCTAGTGTACATGAAATCCCATATTTTGTTAAAATCTTATAAATTTTTAATATGGTTTTATAGTTTATGGTAGCTTTTGTTGCGATGCATTCACTTCCTGCAGAACACTTTGCGATATTTGAGGCTATTTTGGTTAAAAATTCAATTCCAGTACGTATGATTGTTGGGGGGGTTGCTAAAAAGGCATTGGGTTCTCGGCTTCCTGATGTAGATATGGACATTTGGAGCGACTTGGGGGTTAAGGAATTTTCTGCTGAGGTTGCAAGCGTTTGCGAGTTTGCAAATATAATTCTTGTCGGGATTGGACATCAATTTGCAGGTCACTTTTTGGAGGCTATTACAAATCGGTATGGGGATTCAAAACGGGTAATTTTGTATTATGAAAATCCTGAAGTATTTGTCCCGGGCGGATATTCTGAATTAGCTCAGGCTGCAGTAACTCTTGGAAAACCTGCAGAAATTTTGTTTGCTAATAGAAATTTAGCTGCTTCAGACGTCGATGTCTGTCAAGGGATAGATGATGTTAGAAAAATCGGTCTTGGGTATTACCCAATGCAAGAAATTGAAACGTTGCGAAAACTCCGTGCAGATAAAAAAATTGAAGATGAAAAAGTAATTGTTTATCTAGGTGGAGCTGAAGTAAATAGTGATTATTTTTGCGAAGCTCTTCCTGCCTTTATTGATATGATGTCTAAAATTTCACTTGAAGATTCGCCTACAACATTAATATTTAGAAAACATCCACGTTCTACAGGTCTTGATTGGTCTATGGTAAAGGCGTTAGAAGTTCCTGGGCTAACGGTACTTTTAGATCAAGACTCTTTATTAAACACGTTAGCTAGGGCTGATTATACTTTGTATTATCAAACAAGTTTATCGCCAATGCTTGTTTTAGCGGGTGTAAATCCAATTCAAGTAGGTCATGTGGTTTATAATGAGGTTCTTGTTGAAAAAGGGGTTATTCCTGTTGCAGTAACGGTGGCTGAGCTAGGCTCTCTATTAGAAAAATCAAATGGGATTGTTTCTGATGAAGTTGTTTATGATGCAATTGGTTATGACCGAGAGTGTGAAGCAAATCTTGTAAGGTTACTTTCCGAAGGGGTTTAGCGATTTTAATTGATCCAAGGTCTTATCGACTGGGATATTAATAGCATCTTGCGACATTTTTAATGGAATATTGATTAGATTTTTGAAATTGAAAATGACCTCTTTTAAAATTGCCTGAGTAAGTCGTCTTGTTAGTTCACCCTCTTTTGTTTGGATGTCATGAAGTGTCAATTTGGCAATTGTTTGCGTTTTAAATGTTCCGTCTTTTCCTTCAATGCGAATCTTTAAATTGTTAAACGTAAGTTTTTTAATAACTGCATATGAACCGGATTTATCTCCATCGCTATCAAGATTGTTCATCAAGGCTTCCCAATTTGTAACATTATCTAAGTAGTCGACAGTAAGGGTGATATTTGTTAGCTCGATTTTATTAATGTAAACTATTTTTTCAAAATAGTTTACATAAGGTGTTGAGATAGTGATCAGTCCAATTTGTAAGGCGTAAGCTGATGGGTAATCAAATGGATTTGCCACAGTTATTTGTTCAATATGAATGGCGCTCATTGGAACGCATGTTGCATCCTCAATTCTAACATTTGTTTTGAATTTATTGCTAAGTGCATAGGAGAGAACTAATTCTATCTTGGCGTAA
>CAMBTZ010000141.1 GCA_945870925.1 Chlamydia trachomatis
TTAACTAATCGCTTTATTTGTCTAATTCCAACATTCAGAATATCAACAACTTCCGTCTGATTGAGCTTTTTCTCAACAACCTTGATTATCACCCCTAAACGACTTAACTCGTTAATAATCAAATAAATATCTCCTTTCATGTGTAGCACCTCCAAGGCTTTAAAACCTTATTTGCTACCAAAAGGTGACATTTCTAATTAACGCCTACAATAGATTATTTTTTTCTTGGGTAAAATGGGAAAAAGGGTTATCATCTGAGGAATTTTACCCGTATGTAGGAATGGCAATAGATAATAGTGATATAGAATTTAGTAAATGGCGTAGACGCCTCTGGCCTTTTCACAGGTATGAATTTAAAAAACTATTTCCATTAATACTCATTAAATTTTTAATTTCAATCAATTACGGTATCTTGACTAATATGAAAGATACTATGACTGTGACTGCTAATGGATCGGGTGCAGAGGTTATTGCTGTCTTGAAAGGCTGGATTGTTTTACCGGCCGCAATGCTTATAGCTGTTCTATACTCTAAATTAAGCAATGTGCTGAATAAGAAAAAATTGTTTTTTACGATGATGACTGGCTTTTTAGTCGTGATTTTTCTATATGGTTTTGTCCTTTATCCTAATGCTGAATTCTTCTCCCCTAATGCTTCATCTGACTGGCTAATTGAGAAGTTTGGCTCGAAATATGTGCATTGGGTTGCTGTCTATAGAAATTGGATTCACTCTCTTTTGTTTATTACTGCAGAGCTTTGGGGTAGCGTTGTTATCTTAGTTATGTTTTGGGGTTTTGCAAATGATGTTACATCTGTTGATGAAGCAAAACGATCTTATAACATCTACATTGCAGCGGGCGATTTAGCAGCTTTTTCAATAGGTCCGATTGTCTGCTTTTTTATGAATCACTTCGCTAAACATTCATTTACCTTCGCCACTCAAAGCCTTCTTTTTGTAGTATTAGTTCTTGGACTTCTTGTTATGGGAATTTTTTGGTGGGTAAATAAATACACGCTTACTGATAAAAATTTTTCTAATCCGGAAGACTACCGAGGGACGCCGAAGCGCTCAAAAGAAAAACTGTCATTACGCCAGGGGTTTAAGCACTTAATAAAGTCGAAGTATTTACTCGGAATAGCTGTTCTTGTTGTAGGTTATGGTCTCTCAATCAATCTTATCGAAGTTACTTGGAAAGCGTCCGTAAAAAGCTTATATCCAAACCCTATTGATTTTCAGATGTTTACAAGTAAAGCAACCTCTTGTGTAGGCCTATTCGCCTTTATAACTTCTGTATTTTTAGGCAGTAACATCATTCGTAAATTTGGATGGCATTGCAGCGCGCAGCTCACGCCTATATTCGTTGGAGTTACCGGAGTGCTTTTCTTCGGATTTGTCCTCAACCCAAACCTGGTTAGCCCTATTGCCGCGCTTTTTGGCGTAGCTCCCCTCATGATAGTTGTGCTATTTGGAGCCTTTCAAAATATCATTAGCAAGGTAGCTAAATACTCTTTTTTTGACCCAACTAAAGAAATGGCCTATATCCCACTTGATGATGAAGCAAAATTAAAAGGAAAAGCCGCTATTGATGTTGTTGGATCAAGGCTTGGAAAGTCAGGATCAGCCTGGATTCAAATTGCGTTGCTTGACCTAATAGGCACAGGTTCAATATTTTCCATCACGCACATCTTATTACCTATCGTGGCTTTTGTCACAATTTCATGGATTTTATCAGTCCGCTCTCTAAGTCATCAATTCGAAGAAAAGCACTTAGAGCAAAAATTAGCTATGAACCCGACCAAGTAGTCTGTTATAATGAATCAATAAGAAATTTTATTGTTACAAAGAGGTCTATTTCATGAAAAAGAAAAACAACTTAAATTGGACAACTATCTTATTCTTAGGTGGTTACCATCTTTTGCTAGTTATACTTCTCCCTATATATCTAATGTATCATACCCCTTCTGCAGCTCTTTTGATACTTAGTTTTGTTCTTTTATACACCACAGGCCTGAGCATTACAGCTGGCTATCATAGACTTTTTTCACACAGCACGTATAAAACAAATAAAGTAATCGAAACTATATATCTATTTTTTGGCAGTATGGCTACTCAAGGTAGCGCCCTTAGATGGTCTCATGACCATAGAATTCATCATGCACACATTGATAAAGACGAAGATCCTTATACTGTAAAGCGCGGCTTTTGGCATGCTCACATGATTTGGCTATTTAGAAAGCAAAATCCTATTAAAGAAAAAGTGATATCCGATCTTGTTAGAGATCCAATTTTAAATTTTCAGCATAAGTACTATGACATATTGATGGTTATTACAAATGTGCTTGCAACTATATTTATTGGTTGGATGACAAACGATTATTTTGGTGCGCTCGTATTTGGCTGGCTCTTAAGACAATTTCTTTTGCATCATTTTACGTGGTTCATCAATTCACTAGCCCATTATTGGGGTCATCAAAACTATTCAACAGAGCATAGCGCGGTAGATAATTATATTATCTCGCTTTTAACTTTTGGTGAAGGCTATCACAATTACCATCACACATTCGCATATGACTATAGAAACGGTATTCGCTGGTATCATTTTGATCCAACTAAATGGCTTATCTGGACTCTTAGTAAGTTCAAGCTCGCAAAAGATCTTAAGAAAGTAAATAATGCTCGAATTGCCGAGCAGATGATCAAGGAACATAAGCGTGCTTTACTTGAAAAGCTAACAGACACATATACAGAAAAACGGGAAGATCTTGAGCAAAAAATCGCTTATTTTACTGAAAATCTAATAGACAAACTTTCAAAACTTAATGCTTTAGTAGCTCAATACAAAGCTTATAAAAAGTCACGCGAGAAAACAGATCATATTAAAGACCTATTAAATGAAATTGCAATTCTCAAAAAGAGTCTTAAGTCTGAATGGCGTGCTTGGAAAGAGTTCTCAAAATTTATCATGACGCTAGAGCCTCATCAGCATCAATTCGCATAAAGCAAAACCTAATCTTAAGAAAAAAAACTATGCCACCACGAATTTCTTGGTGGCATTTTTATTGATGAGATATATAGGGGGATTTTGATAGAGTGAGATTGAACCGGAGTTTTTTCTGTGAGATTGTTATGGGGCGCTTTATTAACGTGTACGGTATTATATGCCGACTACATTGACTTTCATCCTGCAGCAAAGGGCCCTTGGTTTACAGGACCTCTACTAACAGCATCTGCTTTTACAATTCCTAAGGGGCACTATAACATTCAGCCACTTCTTTATGTTGATAATACTTTCGGTCTCTTTAATAGACATTGGCACTCGATTAACTTGCCTGAAACAAGCTCCAATATTAATTTAGAAATATTTGCTCAGATGGGAATTAATTCGTTTATGGATTTTACCATTGCCCCTTCATT
>CAMBTZ010000142.1 GCA_945870925.1 Chlamydia trachomatis
AACAGTTTCAACAACTCTCTGATACTCCATTCCGTCTAAAGATCCGGTCTTAATCCTGTCTGATTCAACTTCTGAGAGTGAGCAAATCATCCGGTGGAGAAGTTCATCAGCTGTCATTTCAAGAGAAAAGACTCCAACAGCTAGATTTCTTTCAAATACAAGGTGTTCTGCAATATTGATAGCAAGCGCTGTTTTACCCATCGAAGGTCTTGCAGCTAAAATAATTAGGTTTGCTTTATTAAACCCGTTTATCATCTTGTCAAGATCATTAAAGCCTGTTGGAAGTCCGGTAACAATTGGAGCATCCGGATCTCTTGTATGGAAAGCTTCCTGCTTTAGTTGAAGTTCTTTTAAATACGGGGTTTTAGATTCTGCTTTCATTCCGGAAAGCAACTCTTTTAGTTGCACTCCAAATGATGGATTAGCTTTCTGGCTAATACGAAAGAAGTGTGATTGTGCTTCATCAAGGCAAGAGTAGACATCATCAGGTTCTTCGAGAGCTTTTTTCTCAATCACCTTAGTAGATTCAATCATCTGTCTTAAAACAGATTTTTTTCGGATAATTTCTACATATTCTTCAACATAAGCGGAAGTTCCAGCATATTGTACAAGCGTTGTAAGGTAAGAGACCCCTCCAACTAAATCGAGTTTTCCTATGCGTTTAAGCTCTTCTGCGATTAGGTGAACATCAGCTGGTTTCTCTTGGCAAAAGGCCTGTTTTAGACCTTTAAATACTAGTTGGTGTTCGGAGTAGTAAAAATCGGAATCTTCAAGTCCATCAGCACCAATAGATAATGCATTAGAACTAGTTAGCATACAGCCGAGGACCATCATTTCTGACTCTTTCGAGTTAGGAGGTGTGGTATATATGCCCTTTTCTGTCATAAAATTTAGTCTCGTTCGGAAAGAGAGGGATTTGAACCCTCGATACCCGTTAATAGAGTATGCATCCTTAGCAGGGATGTGCCTTCAGCCACTCAGCCATCTTTCCATTAAAACAGCAATTCTAGAATGAAATGGTATTTCTCTACAATAAAAACCTTAGTTCTGTTAGCTTCTTTACAATCATTTATATTTTTTGGAGATTTTATGGATAAACTACCCCCTCTAAACCTAGGCGCTAAATTCCCTTTTGATGAATTAGTATTAAGCCCTCCTATTCAAAAGTCTGTAGCTGAAAGAGCCCAAGTTGAAAGTCTTAGAAAAATTGGTCATATCGCTTCTTCGAGATTTGAAGTTCCTGTTCCAGCTGCGCCTGCGGCAGCGGCAGCGGCAACTGCTGAATTTGAGGATTCTCTATCTGATTTATTTGGTGCTCGGGTGGGTGTCCGTGACTTTTTAGATGAAAGAGCTTTATGCCCCCCTACGCCAAGAAGGGGATTTACTGAAAAACGAACTGATGATGGTAGATGGTCATTAGTGCGTAAGGAAGTAGCGCGTGAGGAAGAAGGTTCAGTGCTTAAACGATCTAAGCCGAATGCTTGAATAAATGGTTATTCAAGTAAAGCGGTAAATGGAAGAGGGCGCCCGTTAAGGGCATTCCAGTAAGATGTGTGGACAGAGCCATCCGGATTTTCAATTGTGATGCAGTAGATGGGTAGATAGACGGCAAGAGTGCTGCGAACGGCAAAATCTTGCCCAAATGCAGCTTCTGTAATTCTTCTAATCTGGGTGTGTGAAAATCTTTTAGATAGTCTTTCTGAAGAGTTGCATGATTTAGTTACAAGTCTATCATCAACAAATGTTTCCGGCTTTACTGCAAGTCTTGGTTTTTGAAGATGGAGTCGATACTGTGAGCCTGACTGGACAACAATTTTTTTTCGTCTGCAAGTCTCTAGCCAATTTCCAAGGATATCATTTTCTACATGGAGTGCTTTTAAGATTGTTTCACGATCAAGGGTTCCGCCGCGTTCAGCTAAAGCTCTAATTACTCTAAATTCATTTTTTTCAACATATGCATTAATGCAATCGGCAAAACCGTGAGTCTTTTCCCAGTGATTCGTGTTTAAAACCATTTCACCATCAAGGAGATCCCATAATATTAGACCTTCGCCTGTCTGGTTTTCAAAATTAGTATATTTCACTTCCATTAATAGATATGGAGAAAATTTCATAGTCGGTTCTAGAAATTTATGACGATCGTCTTTAAGAAGAGTCTTTCGATTCATCTCCATGATCTGCTGTGCGGTAAATCGAGCTTCTAGAGTGTGGAAGCTACCATTATTAATATAATCAAGGACTCTCCCTTTCAATTCAGGATGATTGGTGTTGACCCAATATCCGCCATAACCAAGAGCCGCTAAAGTAAGTAGTGTAGATATGATTCTCATATATTTTTCACCATAACGGAAATGATAACCAATTTCAAGTTTTAATAGAATATCTGTTAGAATAAATTCAGATAAATAAAAAAGAAATAATAATATGGAAAATATAAAAATTACATTAATCGATGGAAGTGAATATATTAAATCGTTTGAAACAAATAGTTTGCGTGATCAGTTCATTGCTAAACTTGAGCTTTTCGAAGGGTTATTTATCGATTTTAATTTTGCTGAGAAAATCATTAAGATTAATCCCAAATACATCATAAAGATGGAATTTTAAGGAATTCGTCAATATTTCCATTAAGAAGATTGATTGCCCCTTGCCAAAAATCGGGTTTGTGAAGATCGACATTGAGGTGTTTTTTTACTAAGTCTTCGATGCTCATGCTTCCGCTATCTTTTAAAAGAGCGATGTATCGATTCTCAAAGTCGTTATTTAATAGAATGTTATAGGTGCCTAAACTGAAAAGGTAGCCGAATGTGTAAGGCCAGTTATAAAAAGTAGCATCGGTGAAGTAGAAGTGCATTTTGTAGGCCCAAAAATGAGGAAGGTAGCTATCAAGAGAGTCAGAATAGGCAGTTTTTTGAGCTTTTATCATTAATTCATTGATATCTTCGGGTGTGATAAACCCTTTTTTGCGTTCTTCATGAAAACTTGATTCAAATAAGAATCTGCTGTGGATGTTCATGTTAAAGGCGAGGTAGCTTGTGATTTTATCGTCGAGAAGAAGGAGTTTTTGTTTTGGAGAGGTTGCGGCTTTTAATGCGCTATCGGCAACAATCATTTCGCACATTGTAGATGCAGCTTCAGCAATGTTCATTGGGTAGTTTTGTAAAAGAGGAGGCTTATCATAGAGCATTTGAGAGTGAAAGGCGTGTCCAAGTTCGTGTGCTAGAGTGCTTTGACTATCGAAAGTGTCTGTATAAGTCATCTGAATACGTGATTCTTTTAAAAGGGGTATTCCCGTGCAAAATCCCCCAGCTCTTTTTTTATCGCCTGGTTTTGCATGTACCCAGCCCTCTTTGAGTGCTTTTTCAGCAAAAGCCGCCAGTTTAGGGGAGACTTTTTCAAATTGTT
>CAMBTZ010000143.1 GCA_945870925.1 Chlamydia trachomatis
CACTCACAGGCAAGAAAGTAATGGCCATAGTCAACTTCAAGCCGGTCAAACTTATGGGTGTTGAAAGTCGCGGAATGGTTCTCTCTGCAAGTGACGGATCAATCCTTGAACTCCCAAGTCTTGCATCTGCTCCCATAGGCTCTGAAATCGGTTAAGCGTTTCCGCTTAGAAAGTAGGAGAGGCCTGTATGACGTTTTTCTACTTTGTCATTTTTGATTGTAAGTGCGATCGCCTGTTTTGTGCCAAGAATGACAACTAGCTTTTTAGCTCGGGTGATGCCTGTATATAGAAGATTGCGCTGTAGGAGAATATAATGAGATGTGTGCACAGGCATAACAATGCAAGGGGATTCACTCCCTTGAAATTTGTGAACAGAGGCTGCATAGGAGAGTACAAGTTCACCAAGTTCGGTAAATTCATATTCAATTGATTTTCCGTCAAACGAAATGAGAAGTGTTTGTTCTTCCATATTAATGTATTCGATAAAGCCGACATCACCATTGAATATGCATTTTGTATAGTTATTTCGAATTTGCATCACTTTGTCACCCTCTTTAAAAGGTTGACCCATTCGATTGATGAGAGTGGGATTTCGATTGAGGCGTTCTTGTAAAGAGTTATTAAGTTGTTCAACACCTATCATCCCTTTACGCATGGGAGCTAAGACTTGAATATCTGATAGAGGATTAAATCCATAGATAGCGGGGATTTCTTCTGCAACTAAGTTTACCAATTTTTCTTTAAGTTCTTCAGGGGACTCTATTTCATAAAAAAGGAAGTCGGTGCCAACATCGGAGTTATTAAATTCGGGGAAAATCCCAGAGTTAATATTATGAGCATTAATCACAATTCTAGAATCCTTTCCTTGCCTAAAGATTTGAGAGAGCCTGGAAATTGGAATTGCTTTTGAGTCAATAATATCTCGAAGAACTGATCCTGGACCAACGCTTGGTAATTGATCAATGTCGCCAATGCAGACGACTTTTGCAGAATCAGGTAGAGCCTTAAGAAGTGCGAAAAAAAGATAAGTATCGATCATGCTTGCTTCATCGATGATAATTAAATCGCATTTTAGAAGATTTTTGTCATTTCTTTTAAAAGAGCCGGTGTTTGGATCAAATTCTAAGATGCTATGGATTGTCGATGCCTTCTTCTTTGTAATCTCAGAAAGCCTTTTAGCTGCTTTTCCGGTTGGCGCACAGAGGATAATACTTGTTGTAAGTTTCTCGTGAATAGCAAGAATTGCTTTAGTAATCGTACTCTTTCCTGTTCCGGGCCCGCCAGTAATAATATGCACTTTTTCATGAAAGCTTTTTTCTAATGCTTCGATTTGGCCTGGAGCAAACTGAATGCCCAGTTTTTCTTGGACCCACTCAGCTGCTTTATCAATTTTAATATCACGTATTAAAGGAGGGGACCTTTTTAGACGTTTTAAATGCTTAGCGATACCAAGTTCTGAAAAAAATAACGGTCTTAGCCAAATAAAAAATTCATTCCCATCAGCTGTAGGAAGAGATTTGCGAATGACTCTTTCTTTAGTTTCAAGAGAGTTGATTGCTGTTTGAAGCTCAACTGCTTCAACCTCTAGTTTTTCACCAGCTAAATTTAAAATGCCGGCTTCCGGAAAACATACATGCCCATCATCAGAAAGTTCTTGAAGCACATATTCAATCCCGGCCTCTATCCGCATCGGATCATTTGCTTTAATGCCAAATTTTTTTGCAATTGTATCTGCCGTTTTAAATCCAATACCCACCACATCATAAGTCATAGAATAGGGGTTTTTTTTAACAGTCTCTAAACAATTTTCGCCATACCGCTTATAGATTTTTTTAGAAAGCGAAGGTCCAATACCGTGACCTTGGAGGAAAACCATAATATCTCTACTATCTTTTTGCTCGCCCCAATAAAGTTTAATGTTATCAACTTTCTTTTTCCCAATCCCTTCAATTTCTCTAAGTCTAGACGGAGTTTTATCGATTATTTCAAGCGCTTTATCACCAAAGTGATCAACAATCCGCTTTGCGTGAACAGCTCCAATTCCTCGGATATTACCAGCTTCTAAATATTTTTGAATACTTGCAGCATCATTTGGTATGGTAAGAGTATAGGACTTAACATCAAATTGCTTGCCATATTTCGGGTGAAAGGACCATTTTCCCTTGCAGGAAATAGTCTCACCCAATTGCAAGGATGTAAAATGCCCTACAATTTGAATCTCGTCTTTTAGTTTTCCTTTGAGTTTTACGACCGAATAGCCATTCTCCTCATTAGCAAAGACAATTTTTTCTATAATACCGTTAAGTTCTTCTTCCATATTATGCTCTCAAGAGAGTGTGCACCTTCGATGAATTCTTTGAAAAGAGTTTCTTCCATCTTCTTCAGAGAGGGGTGAAAATGTTGATAGATTCTTGATTTTACAAGATTTACTAAAGTCGGATTAAATAAAAAATCACTCTTCAAAAGGGTGAATAATTTTTTCATTCCGCAAAGAAAAGAGGGGTCAAATAAAATTTCTGCAATCTGATTCCCTACAAGTTTTGCAGGGCTTGTTTTATCGAGTAAACATTTTAGATAAGAATGAAGAGAGGGGTATGCTAAACAATAAAAGTAGCTTACATTATAGAGATCTTTTAAAAATGGAAGTGAATGAATAGGGGCATCATAAAAGAAAACTTTGTCAAGTGAGATAGTCTCTGAAAAAGATCTGTCACCCCTGCATCCTACAAAATTTTCTGAAGATAGGTAAAGTTTTTGGACATCAAGTGATGATAGGCCGGTCTTACAAATAATTATAACTCTTTTCCCGGAATCGGCGATTGAAATAGTTGTCTCGTTTTTCTCATCGCGAATGATAATTTCTTTTAGACCATAATCAGACCAAACCTCATTTTTAATCGCATATAAAGCTGCTAGAAGATTACAGACAACAATTTCTATATCGGATGTGTTGTTAATTTTATATTTTAATAAAGAGTGGAAATAGATAGCATAGCCCCTCTCTGTCACAAGATAAGCAAAATAAAATGGGGTAACAGGAGATATGTCAATTGATGAAATTTCTGCATGAAGCAAAAGGCCTTTTTCAAGAGAGTGAAGCCCCATGCACATATTACCACTTTCAGGATGAAACCATTCTGAATTAATGAAGCCGTATTCCCCCACATGAGCGCAAGAGGGATAAGCCCCATAAGAAGCTGCTTTTACTTGCTCGTATAGCGCTTCAAAATGAGGATAATAGGTCGGAGTCTGTAAAATCAGTGAGGCGCCAGCAAGCTTTCGAATCAATCCAGAAGAGAAATAGGCCGGATCGTTTTTACTATAAGACAGAACCTGAGCTGAAAAATCAGGATGTGATAGAAATCTTTTCTCATTTACC
>CAMBTZ010000144.1 GCA_945870925.1 Chlamydia trachomatis
CAGCTCCATATATTAATATTGGACCAGCTGCTGGAAATTCGCCTCGGCCGACAGGATTTCATCTTACAAGCGGAGGGGTTATGGTGACTGCTAATGAATCACTTGCGCTTTATGGGGGGAGTGGAACTAGCAATTCTCTAGCTAGAATAACAACCTTAAACGGAAGTCAACAAATTATTTTTGGTGACATCTTGTTATTAGAAGCAGGTGCTATTACGGGTGCTCACGCTGAAATACAAGGTACAAATATTGCTATTGATAAGGCTACAGCAGAAATTGGTGCTATTATTTTAAGTGCAAGTTGTTGCGCGCAAGCATATATAAAGGGTACCGGAATAGAAATTGGTCAAAATTTAGCTCCTTCTAGTTTAACTATTTTAGGTGGAACAGGATCGAATAACTCTGCTTATATTGGTAATATTAATAACGGTCTTTCTAATATTAATATTACCTTGAGTGGTGGATTAGTTCTTAGTGGTGGTGCTAGTGGGACAGGTAATATTGCAGCTATTGCATCTGGCGGTGGGTTAAATGGTACAATTACTATCAATGCTCTTGATATAAATATTTTAGGTGGTATTACAGGTACTACTAATCAGGCTTATATAGCATCAAGTGGAGTTTTAGGAGTTGTAGATATAGATACTTCAGGCTCGCTTAGTTTATTAGGTGGTGGTGGGGTTTCAAATTCTGCATCAATTTCAAGTACAAACACTTCATTTACTGTTGCTGGAAATGTAAACATTACAGGAGGAACCGGAGGTTCATCTAGTGCATTTATTCAAGGAAATAATGCAAGTGGTGTGGCAGTTACTGGGCTCATTGGCGGTAATCTGACAGTACAAGGGGGAACAAACCAGAGTGCTTTTGCAGAAATTAGAGCTATTAATGGAAATATTTTTGTAGATGCCATTACCTTGAATCCTAATATACCGAATGAATCGTGGTTTACATTTCGTGGAGGCTTTATTAATGGAGCGCAAAATGCCTCAGCAAAAATATATATAGAGAATAATGGTAGCATATTTGTTGGGTATGTTAATCCTCCAAACTATGTATATTTAACTGGAGGAGCTGGAGGTTCAGACTCTTTTGCAGAATTATTGATAAATGGAAATGGTTCAATATTTGTTAAGACTATTTCAGATATTACGTACTTAGGCGGTTTAGGTACAACATTTACACATGCTGCTGCACGAGTTAATGGGATAGGTACAATTAATCATGTTGCAGGACGTGACTTTAATTTGACAACAGGTAATAGTGGTCCATCCGATGCCTTTTTAAGAACAGTAAACGGTGCTATTACTGTTGATGTCTATAGAGACCTTAATATGACAGGTGATTGTAATATTCCAAACATAGCTAGTATAGTTTCAAATGGAGTTTTGGGTGGGCTTACTATGACTGCCGGTAGGGATGTTAATCTAAAAAATAATGCCCACATTAGAGTGGATAATGGTACAAGGCCATTTAGTCTTGTTTATGGTGGAGTATTAACAGTTACGAAGTGTTCTACTATTATATATGGTAATACATTAATAGCTCCTGTGCCTCCCGTCTCACCTGCGGCTAGAATTCCAATATTTCCATCGGATGCTTACTATAAATATATATTCTTATATGAGCTCTTTTATAGACTCAGTTACTTTAAATGTTATGACTGGTTTGAATTCCATGATTCATTCTGGAATAGCACGATGTATACAGGGCCAGGCAATCAGCCTCACCTAGATCAATAAAGTCTAAGGCTCCCTTAAAAAAAGGGGGCCTTTTTTTTGACCTCATGGTAGTATCGAAAGTATGAAAAAGGAAGTGGTCTAATATGATTTCTACTGGATTTCCAGCACCTGGAGATGATCAGATGGCGGAGAGTCTTAATTTAAATCAGCTTTTGATTATGCATCCAGCTGCTACTTTTTTTTTGAAAGTTTCAGGGAATTCGATGGTCGAAGATGGAATTCGCGAGGGGGATATTTTGATTGTTGATCGAAGTTTAAATCCGGCAGTTAAGAAAATTGTGATTGCTTCAGTTAATGGGGAACTCATTGTGAAAAGACTTACGACTGAAGATGAGGGGAAAATTAGTGAAGAGCTCGATTTTTGTGTCTGGGGAGTTGTTACAACTGTGATCCATTCCGTATGATAGTTCTTGCTGATTGTAATAATTTTTTTGTCTCATGTGAAAAGGTGTTTAATCCTAGTTTAGAAGGGCTTCCGGTCATTGTTTTATCTAATAATGATGGTTGTGTTGTTTCTAGATCAAATGAAGCTAAAGCAATTGGGATTAAAATGGGTGATCCTTACTTTCAAATTAAGGATTTTTGTATTAGGCATAATGTCGCTGTTTTTTCATCGAATTTTCAATTGTATAGAGATTTGTCAAATCGAGTTATGAGTGTCCTTTCATCAATTGGGGCTGATATTGAGATCTATTCAGTTGACGAGGCTTTTTTATTGATTGAACCTGAAGAAATATATCAAAAATGTATAGGTCTTCGTAAAAAAGTGAAACAGTGGGTTGGTATCCCTATTTCGCTTGGTATTGCGCAAACAAAGACGCTTGCAAAAGTTGCAAGTAGTGTTGCTAAGAAAAGTGATTCAGGAGTCTTTGATATCAGCAACCCTGAAATTCAAAAGGAGATCCTTCAAAAGTATCCAATTGGGGATGTGTGGGGGATTGGAGCAAGACTTTCTCAAGCATTAAAAAGTATGGGTGTTCGGACAGCGTTAGAATTTAGAAATATGGACCCGCCGATTGTAAGAAAAAAAATGGGTGTTGTCGGAGAGAGAATGCTTTGGGAGCTTCGAGGTTTAAGTTGTAATCATCTTGAGGGGCCACGTCCGAAAAAAAGTATTACAGTCTCTAGATCATTTGGGAAAGTAATCGAAAAGGAAGCTGAGCTTGCTGAAGCGCTTTCTACCTTTGTAAGTTCAGCCTCAGAAAAGCTAAGGCTTCAAAAAAGTACAGCTTCTGGAATCTCAATATTTTTAGGGGATGGTCTAAATCTTTATGAAGAAAAAGAAATACTAGATAGATCGACAAGCGATACATCAGAAATTATAACTATTGCAAAAAAGCTTCTTTCAAAAATATTTATCGTGAATATAAGGTATAAAAAATGTGGTGTAGTTCTTTTTGATATTTCGCCCGAATCGGTTGTGTCAAATGATCTGTTTTTACCAAAAGAGAATCCAAAAAGGAAAGCTCTAATGAAAACAGTGGATCTTCTTAATGAAAGATTTGGTAAAAACAGCCTTTTTTTTGGTGCTATGGGGACAAAACCTAAATGGAATTCCCGTAAAAATGAACTGTCCGATCATA
>CAMBTZ010000145.1 GCA_945870925.1 Chlamydia trachomatis
AAAGGGATGAAACTTGCTCATGATGCCGTCTTTCAAACGACCACAAATAGTGATGAAGCTATTCGAAATCTTAGGTCACCTGATTTTTTTATAGATAGCGGCCTTTCTTTTATGCGTGAAATTGGAGAAAAGATGCATAAAAGTTGTAATGAAGGTGTAACATTTGCCATTTTACTGCTCTATAAAATTTGTGAAGAATCATCTAAATATATCGATAATAATCACTGCCCATTTATTTATACAAAATCCCTAGAAACGGAAATTAATGTGATTATAGCCTCTTTAAAAAATAGTGAAATCTGCACAAGTAACTCTGGCACAAGTGCTCAAAAAGCAATTGACTCCGCATTTAAATGGGCAATTGCTTATTCTACATCTATCCATTCTTTTGAGGTGATGAGTTTTGCTTTTCAATATGCGTTTGAAAGTGCTCGAATTATTCTTTTATCAGAAGCCCTAATTGTGGAGCATGTCAAATGATGCATATCAAAAAAGTAGCTATTATCTGTTCAGAGACTATTAGTGATGGACTTATGATGATGGTTGCAACTCATAGACTTAGCTGCGAAGGCGCACATGTAATTACCTACCATGACAAACTTCATGAACTTCATGATTGGTTTCAGGGTTATACGTTTTCTCCTCGCATTCAATTAGAAAATCTTGATTCTGAACTCTCAAAATTTGATCTTGTTATCCTCCAATATGACGGCTCTCAATACGCAAAAGAGATCGCTAAAAGTCTGTCCGGACAACCTAGACCGATGCTCTCTATTTTCTATCCAACTTACTCAAAATACACGCATCCACCTCTAACGCCTTGTGATCTTGTATTTGATAAACAGATTCCAATGGTCGATAATGTAGCCCTTGCAGTCTCCTCTCTATTACAAGCTAGGGATCACTCAAAAAACAATGGATTAGCAGCACCCTCCCACCTTCTTCATAGGCGTTATAAAAAAAGAGTGGCAATTCTCCCCTCTCCTCACATTCCAAAAAAATATGATAAAATTGCGGAAGAAGTTCGAAAATCAGGATTTGATCCTATCTTTATTTCTAATGATAATATATCCCTCGGCGCAAGCATAATTTACGAATCCGGATTTTTCATCGGCCCAGAATCTGATCTTTGTCATCTAGCTTCCAATCTTCATATTCCAACTCTTGTTGTCTCCGGAAATAAAAAACCAATCAGTCTATTAAAACCAGGCTGGTTAAGAGGATCATTTATTACCTTTCCAAGATGGCTCCCCCAATTTTTTCTAGAACGTTTTGTCCTTGTCTCAAAAGTTGTCTCAGGATTCAAGAAGCTTGCCCTAAAATAAATACTTTCATATACTCTCTCTCCTTATGGAAAGCTCTTTATCTACAAGTTCAAGATCCCGACATATCTCAAATAGTGTTCATTCACATTTTAAGAAAACTTTGGCAAAAGTCTTACTTGAATCACCGCCAAGCTCAACGCTAGAAAAATTAACATCTTTAATTCAAGATCTTTTGAAAGCCATCCCAAATGATGCTTTTGAATTTGGAACTGTTAGAGTCTTTCAATGTTTTATTAAAGAACTAACCAATTATCACCTTGAAAATAAATTTATTCGCTCGGCCTGTTTTAGAAACTTATCTGTAATTGCTGAAATACGCCTAAAAAAAATTCAAGGACCTTCTCTTTTTCATGAAGGCACATTGGAAACTTTGCTTGATGAATTAATTCAACTATCTAAGGTTCTACCTCTTTTTACACTTGAAGCTAATGCTATTCCAAAACTTCATATACTGCATGAAGTTTTACTGCGCATTAATGATTCTTATGACTATCACTCTAAAACTGAAAATTTTCTTATTGAAGCGCGAATAGAATCCCTTTTTTTTGAGAAAATAGAAACCCTTTATCAAACAATTAAAAAAATGCCATTCCCTTTCACATTAGAAACCTTTAAAGATTCCATTTTATTACAACTTTCCATTGAAGAAGAGCGATCTCAAGCCCATTCTATTATCATAGAAATTCTTAAACTTGTGTTTTTCCCAAAAGGGCTTCCTATATTCCATCTTGTTACGCTTTCAAAAATTCAGGATATCCAAAAAAGAAGCGCAAAACACTTAATCCCTCCTGTAATTACCCTTGATTATCTTTTAGACAAAACAATACAAAGCTGGATAGCCTTTAAAGATACTCCTGATAATCCAGTTAAATACTTCAGAAGAATAATTGAAAGACTGATTTCCAATTATATAAAAGGGAAATTTCCTATTCCACCTCGCTTAAATTCCCTCCAAGATGCTTTTATAAAAAGCAAATAAGATTGCCTTTTTTTAATAAATTAATTATCTAGAAATTTATGCAATGGCTTGTTCTAGTTATTTTTTCTTCTGCTCCCCTTTTTGCATCCAATGCAGAAAAATTTATCACTGAAATGACAGATATTGCAGGTATTCAAATAGATGGATCTAGACCTTGGGATATTCAGGTACATGACAAACGTTTTTATGACAGAGTACTGGAAGATCAATCTCTTGGATTTGGCGAAAGTTACATGGAAGGCTTTTGGGATGCCACTGCGGTAGATCAATGCGTCTATCACCTTTTAAAATCTAATATTGAAGACTCCTTTAAACCAACTTTTGCCTTTTATTGGACCTATCTCAAAGCAAAATTATTCAATAGGCAAAGCAGATCGGGTAGTTTAGACGTGATTCATACACACTATCAACTCGGTAATGAGCTCTATCAAGATATGCTTGGTAGAACAATGGCCTATAGTTGCGCCTACTGGAAAAATGCAAATACACTCGATGAAGCACAAATAGCCAAATTTGATCTAATTGCAAGAAAACTAAACCTAAAACCCGGCATGACTTTACTTGATATTGGTTGCGGCTGGGGAGGCTTTGCTAAACATGTAGCAAAGAACTTCGATGTAAAAGTAATAGCTATAACCCTATCAGAAAATCAAGCACTTCTTGCCAGAGAAAATTGTAAAGACCTCTCTGTTGAAGTTCGTGTTCAAGACTATAGAGATGTTAAAGAGAAGTTTGATAGAGTTGTAGAAATTGGGATGTTTGAACATGTTGGCGCAAAAAACTATCGCAAGTTTATGGAAATTTGTCATATAGTGAATTAAATTATAATTTTCATACACCTCTCGTTAAAGTTGAAAATGAAAAATCGATAGCTTTTGAGAGAGTCTTAAATAATTCTAAATTTGCCTGAACCTTCTTTTTAAAGTTTGCCCAAAACACTTCAATTGGATTTAAAT
>CAMBTZ010000146.1 GCA_945870925.1 Chlamydia trachomatis
TAACATGAAAATCACTTTACATGGTGAAGGCTAAAATGTATACACTGAATTATGGAAACAAAGTCTAATCGTAAAAAGCTAATAGTCATAGGTGGAGGCTTTGCAGGTCTCAATTTGATCCAGAGTTTGAAGAGAGCACCAATTGATATCACATTAATAGACAAACGAAATCATCACCTATTCCAACCACTTCTATATCAAGTAGCTACAGCCACCTTATCTCCTCGTGATATATGCGCGACTTTTAGAGACATCTATGCAAAGCAAAAAAATACGGCAGTGGTAATGGGCGAAGTTGTCCAAATTGATAAAGAAGAAAAAAAAGTAATCCTTGGAAATGGAGATAGCTTTGATTACGACTATTTAGCCGTAGCTGTTGGTTCTAAACACTCCTATTTTGGCAATGACAAATGGGAAGCACTGGCACCTGGAATTAAGACTATAACAGATGCACTTAAGATCAGAGAACACATTTTAACCTCTTTTGAAAAAGCTGAACGCTTAGATTCAATTACGGAAACTCCTAAATACCTAACTTTTGTGATAGTAGGTGGCGGGCCAACAGGGGTTGAATTTGCAGGAAGTATTGCTGAATTAAGTAGAATCACCATGCGAGAAAATTTCCTTAACATCAAAACAGAAAAAACACGAGTCTTTTTAGTCGAAGCCTTTGATCGAATTCTCCCTTCATTTCATCCAAAACTCTCTATTCAAACAAAACTAGATCTTGAAAAAATGGGAGTTACAGAACTTACTAAACATGCAGTCACTGACATAACAGACGATGGCGTAAGACTTGGAGACATTTTCATCGAATCTAAAAACGTCATTTGGGCTGCCGGGAATACGATACCAATAGTTATGAAAACAATTGGCGCCGAGCAGGACAAACAAGGAAGGGTTATTGTAGAAAAAGACCTTTCTGTTCCAGGCTATCCGGAAATCTTTGTTTTAGGCGATGCCGCACACTTAAAAACAAAAAAAGGAACTCCACTACCAGGCGTTGCAACAGTAGCTGTTCAACAAGGAAGATTCATTGGAGCGCTCTTAAAAGAAGAAATACTAAAAAACAGAATCCCAAAACATCGCCAAACAGGCTTCAAATACTTCGATAAAGGGAGCCTTGCCACTATCGGCACCGGCAAAGCAGTCTGCAGCATCGGCAAATTCAATCTATCCGGAATCCTAGCCTGGCTTATTTGGGCTGTTGTCCACGTCGCATACCTATCATCATTTCGCAATCGCCTCAGCGTCATGCTCGAGTGGTCCATTCATCACCTGACCGGAACTAGATCCTCACGCATTATCCACTCCACCATTGACGAAAAACTCCCCAAACGCGAAATTTGGTAACCCCTTATTTAGAAGCTTGAGGAATATAACAACGCCGCCCTAACCCATCTTTCACCTTTAGCTTACCTCACAAGCTGGGACTAAATCTACCCGCAACAACCGCTTTCATACCTAGACAAACGGTATAATTACCCTCCACAACAGCCTTCCTTGCTACTCCTTCAATAACCGAAGGCGACCAAGAATTGTGAGTTGGTAAAAAGGCATCAGACTTACCAACATCTCTAAACACCAACTCCCTTTTCCATGACCCTTCTAATACAAAAGCTGCTAAATTATCTTCTGAACCATAACTTTTATTACCATAGGGCAAAATATCCTCTTTAGGTAATGACCAAACCCTACTTACATGTTCGCTTCGCGTCACTTCAAAAGGAGGTTTAACAAATACAGCTCTAACAATTTCAGAAGGCCTTCCTTTAGAATCCTTAAAACATCTATAGGCAGAATATCCAAGCAATCCAAACCCAACGGCACCACCAAAGTCAGAAATAAAAGTAACAGCTGATGATCTCATCAAAAAACCTCGAATAATTTAAATGATCAATAAGTGCGTGTAAAAAATAAATTAATTTCCATCTTATTTTTTATTAACATTTTGTGAAGACAATTATTTTCCATTCTTTTACAATTGTATTTCTAACAAATATTAATGGAGTTTTTATGTCATCTCCCACAATTTCAACTAGTCTATACACTATTAATTATGCAGCATTAGAAGCTAAAACCGAAGAAGCTCGAATATTTTTAATAGCAAATGGATTTGAAGCTAAAGAATTATCCCCACTAGAAATTAAAGTGCATTTTCTTGCTTATAAGGTGACCGAAATGCTCAGGCCTATGCTAAAGAAAAGCACTATTCCACAATCAGATCAATATTTTAATACATCTGTAGCAAGCGCCGTAGGTTATACCAGCAAAAACGCTACAGAAATAGACTCACAAGTAGGCCGAACAAGTGCTGTAGGAGAAACCTTAATTCTCTCAATATTAAAAGAAAAATCTAAAGAAGTGATTAATGAAATAATAACTTTATATACTACAGAATTAACACCGGATGAAATCGACTATTCATTTATAACCCTACACGATCCAATACGAAAAGGAGTACTTGAAAAAGAACCCACCATTTTGCCAAAAATTCTGCAAGTATTTCAGGAAATAGTGAATTCAACACTTCTTTCAAGACTAAGCTTTCCAACTGAACCTAAATGATTCCTTGTCTCTAAACACTCCTTCGACGACGTTTAATAATTTAATCAAATCTCCGCCTAACCTAGACGGAGATTTTTTTAAGAACATGTTTAAAATCTTTAAAAAAATTATCTTAAACTCAACGCGAAGGCAAAAGAAACAAAGGGATAAAAAAAGAGGATCTCCTACTACGCATCGACTATTTTATAAATATAGTTATTTGATTTTCAATTAAGACTGGTGGCAAAAAGAGCGCTTTAGATTATTACAAACAAAAGTGGTACCGAAACAGGACTCTGTTATTACTGATCCGATGCAGGCATGTAATAAGATCAAGATGCTCTTGAAACCATGGTTTTAATTCAAAATCAAATAAATATATAATGAATTTAAAATAAGATAGCTAGCTTTGTGTCTTTGTTTCTTTTTGCCTTCGCGTTAATTTTTTGATACAAACGATCTAGTACGATCTAGATTTCTTAAAAATTTTAAAATAGAATCTATAGTGAAATAAATTCACTATAGCAATTCAAATACACAAATCACAAGTCTGTCCCCGATTACTAATAACAAAAAATTCTTTTTTCATATGCATATTATGAAACAAACAGAAACAATAGCTTTGAATTGCTATTCGTGTTATAATTATAGACCATATTAACTAATATTTATAAGGTTTATTATGG
>CAMBTZ010000147.1 GCA_945870925.1 Chlamydia trachomatis
AATTGACAACCGCAAGCCCGCTCACACCTAAACCAACAACCAAAACTCTTTTCATAATTTTATTGAACTTTTAGTGAAGCAAGACCGATAAGCGCTAAAAGAAGCCCTATCATCCAAAGTCTAATGACAACTTTCATTTCATGCCATCCCTTCATTTGGAAGTGGTGATGAATGGGGGCGCAGAGAAAAACCCTCCTTCCGCCTCGATATCTAAAGCTAAGCACTTGTACTATGACTGAGAGAGTCTCTATAACAAAGACTCCACCTACAATTGCATAAAGAAATTCTCTTCTAAGAAGAACTGCTGATACGCCAAGTATTGCACCAAGAGCTAGTGATCCAGTGTCTCCCATAAAAACTTGAGCAGGATATCCATTAAACCAGAGAAAGCCTAATAGCGCTCCCATTAATGTGCAGAGAAAAATGGCTATTTCACCACTACCTTCAATATAGAGAATGTTTAGATAGCTAGAAATAGCCATGTTATTGGATAAAAAAGCGACAATCGCAAGGACAAACGCGACAAAAAGGGCAAGGCCTGCTGCCAAACCGTCTAGTCCATCAGTAAGATTTACTGCATTTGTAGATCCTGTAATCACAAAAAGGGTGAGGAGAATTGCAAATAAAATTCCAATGCCTGAAACCACAATTGGCTTTTTATAGAAGGGAAGATAATAGTGAGAAGCGTAATCTTTTGTTGATAATTTTTTTATCTCACCGCCCTCCATTTTCTCTTTAGCTACCGGAGGTCTAATTCCTTTTATACTATCTGTCACCATCGGCGAGAATAGATAAAGACTTAATAACAAAGAAAATAACACCTGAAGCCAAAACTTTAAGCGGCCCGGTATTCCAAAAGATTTCCCCTTATTTATTTTGGCCAAATCATCAATAAAGCCAATTGAACCCATCCAAATCATCGCCATAAACAAAATCACTGTAAACGCGGACGTAAAGTCCATCCACAAACAGCCCGAGAGTAAGACAGTCGTAATAAATAAAATACCTCCCATTGATGGTACACTTGTGCTTTTTTGATATTGCTGTGCTAAGACAGCCACATCGGTTACTCTAACTGTGTGTCCAATTTTAAGCTCATAAAGTCTTTTTATAAAAATAGGGCCTAAAAAAACAGTCAGCCCTAGTCCAAACATAGTTGCAAAAATCATCCGAGTCGATGCGTAGAAAAAAAGTGAGGGCACTTTTACGCCAAGCCCTACTAACCAGTGTAACAACAGCAAAATCAATTGATCACCTTCCAAAGCTTATGGAAATTTGATCCCTTAACTAAAACAACATCGCCTTCATTTGCTATTTTATGAACAGCCTCTTTCAACTTATCATAAGAGCTGAAGTAGCAGGCAGGCTTTTTTATTTTTTCAAAAATTTCAACCATCGGTTTTGCTTCTTCTCCGATACAAAAAAGTATATCAACTTTTGTAACAGCCTCTTTAGCAACTTCGGTATGCGAAGCAAAACTATATTTTCCAAGCTCCCCCATAGAACCTAAAACAGCTATTGTTTTTCCACCGATTCTTGGTTTAGGTAAATTTTGAAGGGCTGCAATCATTGAAGTCGCATTAGCGTTATAGGCATCATCAATAAAAGTGACTCCTTGAAACTCTTTTTTTTCAAATCTATGTTCAAATGGCTTTAATCTTTTCGAACTAAGTGACATCTCTTCAAGCGTCAAACCTAAATACTTTCCAATCTCAATAGCGGCTGAAACATTTTCAGTTAAATGACTTTCTGTAAACGGTGAATCAAAACCAAGCTCTTCCGGATAAATAACATGTTCACAAGAGCAGCCTTCTGCGACTACGTCAAATTTAGCCGACTTCTCATGAATAACTGCAAATTCAGCCGTTTCGGTAAATATCTCCATCTTTGCTTCAGCTATCTCTTCCAAACTTTGAAAGTATTTTGCATGACAAGCAACAATCGGTGTCAACACGATGATTTCAGGTGGAGCCATCCGGACAAGGTTTTTAATGTTCCCTTTTTCCGTCATACTCATCTCTAAAATTAAAAACTCTTCATCACCCCTAGCATTTAAAATCGCAAGCGGCAATGTCCTCTGTGAATTTCTATTACCAAACGTCTTCCCAACGCGAAACTTAGACCTTAAAATCTCATACAAAAACTCTTTGGTCGTTGTCTTTCCAATCGATCCCGTTATCCCAATAACCCTTGTATTCCTTTCTAAAAGCGCCCTTCTAGCAATCTCATGCATCGCGTAAACCACATCATCTACACGAAAAAGCACCATCCCAAAATCGGGCCCGCTATAACTTTCATCAACCACCGCCGCAAAAACGCCCCTCGCCGCAACCTCTTCAAGAAACCCATGCCCATCAACCTTTTCCCCCCTCAAAGCAAAAAAGAGCCCCCCCTTTTCCACCTCCCGGCTATCAATAGCAAACGACACAACCGGCAAATGCCTATCGCACTCTAAGCCCAACCAACCAGCAATTTTCTTCAATGAATACATAAGTATTCACTCTACCCAAACCCATGTTAGTTTGCAACCTCTCGATTATGTCGTAGGGAAGGTCATCCACGGTTTTGTTTCAGGAAGCCAACGAGTTCGATTTGTTACACCTATATAATGATCTTTACCTGACCTATTTGGTAAATTCATATGATTTGGATTATTCAAAGTAAGTGGTGTAAATTGCATCTGTGCAATATAGTATGTCGCTGTAGACCATAGGTTACAAGTTGGACAGGGCATACCCCAAGATTCATAAGGATCACAAGGACAAGGAGCACAAGCATTGCCGGATGCGCCAAGAGGATTACCCTCACAACAAACACCATTACCTGGAGTATTAGCACAAAGACATCCGCCAGCCCAATCTGAATTCCAAGGACCTATTACAACGCGCATAGCTGTTTGAGGAATATTATCTTGACCATAACTATTTCCCGTCCATCCACAACCCCATTCCACATCATCAACAAACCATTTAATAAAACCAGGGCTTCGCGTCTTTGGATATCCTCCATTCGGATCCAAAAAACCCGGAGTAGGATCAACCCCAGCATTTACTAAAATAGAAAGTTTATGATATTTACCATCATCTAAATTAACTCCCATTTCACTTCCAATAACATTTGAAGCTGGCATTTGAGTATGCATACTAAATTGACGACCATCACCTCCCCATTGCCCGCCCCACCCATTTAACCTAGCAACACCAAAACTATAATTTGCAGAATAATCA
>CAMBTZ010000148.1 GCA_945870925.1 Chlamydia trachomatis
TATAGTCGATTAAATTTACATTGATATAATAACTTCTTCAAATGCATCTCTAAATGTTTGTACTCTCAATAACAATTCTCTAACTTTAGCTTTCATGTTAGCCCAGCATTTTTCGATCGGATTTAAATCAGGTGAATAGAGTGGAAGAAATAAAATTTTACAACCAGCGTCTTCCACAAGCTTTTTGCTTTCAGTTGATTTGTGAAAACTTGCATTATCAAGAATCAGAACATGTCCGGGGATTAGAGTTAGGATCAACTCCTCTTTTAACCAGACATTGAATAAGCATGTATCACACGTCCCTTCAAAACAGAACGGAGCAAGAAATTTCCCTTTTAAGAGCGCTGAAATCACACTTTGCCTTGCGAAACACATTCCTGAGATCTCACCAAGTACCTTCTTTCCCCTTAAACTTCTTCCATAGTCTCGATATAAGTACTCATTAATTCCGCTCTGATCCAAATCAGATTCTTTGATTCGTTGGTATAGTTTCTAGTTCTTTCATAAAACTCTATCTTATTTCTTCATTTCGTTCCTGATAGAGCGTGGTCTTTTTTTTCTAGTAATTTCTAGTCGCTTAAGTGCATAAAATATTGCTGGAGAAGTTATACTGAATTGCTCTGCAATCTCGGATAGAAATTGATCCGGATGAGCTTCTACATATTCAATTAGTTTTGCATCATCGATTTTTTTATACGCATAGTTTCTACAAAAAGGTTGCGCATTTCCCTTTTCCTTTTTACGCGATAACCAACGATAAATAGATGCGATTCCTACTTGAAATAAAAGACTTGTGGAGCGCTTGTCTGGATTTGTTTCTAAATATTTAAGGACTCGTTCTCTGAGGCTACAGAATAAGGTTTAGCCATTGGTGTCTCTGTTGATTTTATAAGAGAACAATGTTAACAGATTATCAATTAAAATTTAATCGACTGTATAGTCTTTAGTCATATGGTCTTCTTTGATGTTGTTTATTACCTAAAAAACAACCTAGAGACAGAGGTATGTATGACTAAATTAAATTTAAATTTTTTTATCTTATTTTACGGTTAACGGTTTATACCAGTATAAAAATCTATTGAAAGCATATTAGATTTCCTTTAAATTAATTTTTTTGAAGGCTATAAAAAATTTTATACATATTTAGAATTTTAAATTTATACCGATAAATTTTATACAGAAAAGGCTATAAGTTTTATCACAAATTTAAGCTGCTTTATTTAGATCGAGTTGAAATTTAATGAAAAAAGCTACCCAAACACTTAATATAATTACATGCCTTCTCATTTTTGAAAGCAATATTGGAAATACAAATCAATATGATAAAGATCTGAGTAAGCACAGAATTAGTCACTGGCGCAATGCCACAGATAAAGATCGGCAAAATAATTGTGAAATATGCCCAATTCCAAGTGATCCAATTATAGATTTTAATGAAGAAATTTCAAACTTCATTATAGAGGAAAAGCAAATTATAATCCCTAATTTTCCCGACGCTTTCAATCCTTCAATTTTACGATGGGATCAAAATAAATTTTTATTAACTTTTCGAACTCGAGACCCTATAACTAATATAGCAAATTTAATAGGCTTTATAACCTTAGATGATAATTTTCAACCTATTGATAATCCAACCCTTTTGAATATTTATGGCCATGAAAATCTTGCAGTTTCAAAAGCTCAAGGTCCTCGTCTTATTAAATTCAACAATCGCCCATACATTATCTATAATAACATTTATAGTGATAAATTTCCCGAATCAAGGAGATTAATTATATCGAAGTTAAAAAATAACAATGATTTATTTTTTATTTTTGATCCTAAATGTATTCTTTCATATAAAGTTAATATTGAAAAACCAATCGAAAAAAACTGGTCTCCTTTTACTTATAATAATCATATTCTGCTTTCATATACCTTAAACCCTCATCTTGTTTTTCAATATTCTCCCAGTTCCAATTCATGCAAAAAAATTTTTTCGACAAAAAGCGATATTAATTGGCCATGGGGGGAAATCCATGGTGGCACACCCTCACTGCTTGATGGTGATCAATATTTAGGGTTCTTCCACTCTTGGATTGATATTAAGAGTGAACTATCGAATGGAAAAAAAATTTCCCATTTTTTTATAGGTGCTTATCAATTTGAAGATCATGCTCCATTTGCACTTACACATATTAGCCCTAAGCCAATTATAGGTCGTACATTTTATAATTCACCAGAATATAAGACATGGAAACCTATGAAAGCCGTTTACCCAGGTGGATTTATTTTTGATAAAAAGCATATTTGGCTTGTATATGGAAGGCAGGATAACGAATGTTGGGTAATTAAAATTGATAAAGAAAAGTTGAAAAAAAGCTTAATCCCACTATCAAGGATTGATGAATGAAAAAAAGGCAGCATTATTTTATTTTTTTTGGATTTATATTAACAATATATCTTTCCTCAATAAATGGAGATATGCTTAAGAGTCTGAAAGAATCCCCCTCAGGGTTTATTATTGAAGAAAAAAGAATCATTATTCCCGGATATCCTGATGCCTTTAATCCTTCTATTATTAGATGGTATGACAACAAACTTTTACTTATCTTTCGTGCAAGAAATAAAAAAAATAAAAAACCTAATCTAATCGGATTTGCTTGGTTAGATGAGAAATTTGAGGTTACGTTACCCCCAATCCTACTTACTATATACGGTGAAAATAATAGAAAACTCTCAAGAGCTCAAAATCCTAAATTAGTTCGCTCAGGAGATATTTACTATATAGCTTATAACAATATTATTAATAATTATGATTTAGAGACAAGGCGAATGGTTTTTAGTCCCCTAAAATATAATGGCAATCAATTTTATATTGAAAATCCAGAATATCTGCTTAATTTCCCCAAAGACGAAGAAAGCTGGAGAGAAAAAAATTGGTCTCCGTTTGACTTTAATGGAACACTACTTTTTTCTTATAGGCTAAACCCGCATTTAGTATTACAACCTTTAATGCAGAATAATGAGTGTAAAGAGATTGCTTCTACAGAAAAAAAAATCAATTGGGAATGGGGAGAGATTCATGGTGGAACTCCATCAATTCTTGATGATGATCATTATCTAGGTTTTTTTCACTCTTGGATAGATATCAAAACAGAAGAATCTACAAATGAAAAAATTTCTCATTATTTTATAGGCGCCTATTGCTTTGAAAATAAATACCCATTT
>CAMBTZ010000149.1 GCA_945870925.1 Chlamydia trachomatis
CTAGGGGTTTTCCTGATAGGAAGCTTACTTCAAACTCAAGTAGCTTAGGATCTCCAATAAAGTTAACACCGGCAACTCTGCTTGCAAATTTAACAAGTTCGTTCATCGTGACAGTAGGGAAATTTACAACAATAGGTGAGGGCTCCACATTTGCTAAAACAAAGAGGGGCAGACTAAATAATAGGAAAAGTGAAAATATCCGTTTCATGTTGCAAAAAGAGAAGGGATTATAACATGAAAACGATCTTTTTATTAGATATTTCTAATACTTTACGTTAAATTAACATAAATTTAGTTCGCTAGGCCCACAATCTTGATTGATGAGGATTTGGTATTTGTAGGGATCTTTAATATTTTTTGATAGAAGTAGAGTTCTGCTTCAAAAGAAGTAATGATATTTGGTGCAGATCTAAATCCGTGAGCTTCATCTTCAAACAAAATATAAGCAGTTGGAATTTTTTTCTTAAGAAGAGCATCGTACATTTTCTCAGCCTGATTTGGAGGGACGATTTTATCCATTCCTCCTTGTAAGAAGAGAATAGGACAAGAGAGCTTATCAGTATGAAAAAGAGGAGATCTTTCGTGATAAATAGATAGGTTTGCCGGATAGGGACCTACAAGACTATCTAAGTACCTGGCTTCATATTTATGACCATCTTTAGTTAGTAATTCTAAATCGCTTACACCAAAATAGCTCGCCCCAACTTTAAAAACATTCTTAAAAGTAAGAGCAGCAAGTGTCGTATAACCACCGGCACTTCCCCCTTCTATAATGAGTCTTTCTTTATCGACTAAACCTTTATTTACAAGGTAATTGGCTGCGCTGCACACGTCGTGTACATCGACAACACCCCAATTGCCCTTTAGGCGATCGCGGTATTCTCTTCCATATCCGGAACTTCCGCTGTAATTTACATCACATACAGCAAAACCCCTAGATGTCCAAAATTGAATCGAAAGTTTTAAAGATGGATTTACATTTGCAGTTGGCCCACCGTGAGTAAATACAATTAAAGGGGGCTTTTCATTGGTGTCAGGCTTAAAATCAGGATTTGTTGGTGGGTAGAAAAAAGCAAATGCAGTTTTGTCATTTAATGAGGGGAATTCAATCATTTCTGGAGAGGAAAAAAAGCTCGGATCTATTTTTAGGGGATCCGGTTTTACAAGAGCTGTAGCCTGATTTAAAATGGGGTCATACTCTATAATTTGCTGCATTTCAGTTGTCGATTTTGCAAGAAAAAGAAGGTTTTGCTTTCTTGTTGTAATGTCAGAAAGAGAATTGAATTTAAGGGGAATCTTTTTAAATATATGTTTTTCAAGATCAATAAGAGCAAGTGAGTCGATTGCTTTTTCTGTATAAATTGCTGCAATATGAGGTTTATTATCAATTGATATAAAGGTATAGCTTTTATTACCAAGAGTCCAAAGTGGAACTGAAAATTCAGCATTCATTTCGTGAATTGGTTCATTTTCTTCATTATAGATGTTCCAGTATCCGCTTCTATCAGAGATAAAGTATAAAACTCCTGCTGGCGAAAAAGAAGGTTCTACAACAGATTCATTTTCAAGACCGGTAATTCTCTTTTCACAATCAATAAGACCAAATTCATTTAAGTCCCCAAGCCAAAGTTCAGTCTTATCCCAGGGCATATTTGGGTGATCCCAAAAAATATAAGCAATCCGTTTACCATCGGGACTCAATCTTGGTGCTGCATAAAAATCATGGCCAGCAGCTATTTTTTCAATGTCGCCCGTATCCAAATGAACTTTCACAATGCTGTTTTGAACATCTGCTAGATTTGTGTGATCTTCCATTACAGAATAAAGCCATTTTCCATTCGGGTGAATTACAAAATCTCCAAATCTTAAAGTAGTTACATTTGTAATGCGTGTAATATCGCCAGTCTGCATGAGTCTATAAATATTTTGGTCAGAAAAATTCGAAAAATAGATTGTCCCTTCGTGAATTGCAGAGCACTTGCCTCCATATTCATGAACAGTTGTCCGAACATAATAAGGCGATGGAAGAGAATCCTTCTTTCCTGCATACTTTACAATCACAGCGCGCCCTTTTTCCTCAGGCCTTGCTTCAATCCAATACATCTCATCATCATCAACTAAAATTTGACGAATATTGACAGACCCTTTCGCCACTAATTCTGCAGTTATTGGAGACGAAAAACTCCCATACGGCGCTGCAACAATGGGCATCACTCCTCCTAAAAGAAAATAAGACAAAATTCTTTTCATAACCATCTCAGAACATACTCAAGCCCCCCTTTTTTGGCTATTCCTTAATTCTATTTTCCACTCAATAAAACAACTTGATGTAATCTAAATGTTCAAACTACTATCTTTTGCTTTCCAGAAGAGAGAAATAGAGTGCACTTTTTTAGATCTTGTTTTTGTTTGCTATTGCTTATTACTAAGCCTGTTAGTTTTCTGGATGCGTCCGAACATAAATCAAAAGATCATTATAAATCAATTGTACAAGAGAAGGGGATAAATGATCTGCAACTATGGACTTATGACGAAATTTTAAGGCTTTTAGACGAAATTGAATCGGGCAAATTAGAAAATGATGTAGCAGCAAGGAGTCCGAAAAAATTGATCGCTTTTTAGTTCTTTTGGCTAAAGAGGGTGAAGGATCGGTAAATTCTAATTTAGATAAGGACATTTCAGATTTAGTTCCTGATAATCAATTATTTAACCAGAATTCGATTGCTATAAAGATCGATTTTGGGGATGTCATAAGTTCTGCTATTTCCTCTTATAGTCGAGAATTCGCTTCTTATCTCTATAGTCAATTCTCTCTTTCTACGAGTTCACATAAAAGTAATTGGAAAAAAACCAAGAAATTTGCGCACAAACATAGAAAAGCAATCATCATTGGTATTGTTGTCGTAGTAGCGGTTTTTGTCGTTGTCACAGTTGTAGTGATGACAGGGACAGCTGCTACCGCTACAGCAGTTGCCGCTGCAAGTGGTGCTGTTACGTCAACCAATAGTGAAGAGGTAGATGATCATCCTTAGCCAGCACTTCTTAGGGAGATCATTTTTGAGCACCTGGAGCCTGTTATTGATCTAAAAAACATTAAAGAGAGGTCTAAATGGATAAGTTTGAAATATTAATTACAAGTCCTCCTGATCGAGAAAGACTTGTTGCTGAAATATGGTATAGTGAATTAAA
>CAMBTZ010000150.1 GCA_945870925.1 Chlamydia trachomatis
GGTATCAAATGAGGTCTCTTCTCTTGCGGGCCATTTATGTTTAAATAACCTTATTCTTATTTATGATATGAACCATGTTACATTGGATGGAAATTGGAAAGATAGTTGTTCTGATGATCAAGCGCTTAGGTATAAATCTTATGGCTGGGACGTCATTGAAATTGAAGATGGAAACGATATCAATGAGATTTCAAGAGTCTTTTTAAAACTAAGAAAACCGATGCAAAAGCCGACAATTGTTATTCTCCACACTATAATAGGTAAGGGAGCTGCGACTAAAGAGGGGACTCACAAGGTTCACGGCTCTCCACTTGGCGTTGAAGAGCTTGCAGCAACAAAAAAGAAATTGGATCTTCCGGAACAGCCGTTTTATGTTTCACCTACAGTACGAGAGTGTTTTAGGCAAAAACAGATGGAGTGTCAAAGGCTTGAGGATGAATGGAATGGTATGTTTGATCGCTGGGTAAAGGCCCACCCCGATCTATATGAGCTTTTTAAAAAGATGGAAAATCATGAAATCTCTAATGAGTTAAAAGATGAGATTTTAAAGTTACCTACCGAAGAAAAAATGGCGGGCAGAAAGATGTCAAACGTAGTCCTCCAACTTTTGGCAGAAAAGCTCCCCTATTTGTTAGTAGGTTCAGCCGATCTTTCAGAATCTGATTTTACATATTTAAAAAATGGAAAGCCGATACTGGCTGAAGATTTTAGTGGTAAGGTTGTTAGGTACGGAATCAGAGAGTTTGGAATGACAGCGATGGCAAACGGTATTTCGACAACATTACTAAGGCCTGTGGTTGGCACATTTTTTTGTTTTTCCGATTATGCAAGGCCTGCTCTCAGACTCGCAGCGCTTTCTCACCACACAATATTATCTATTTTTACACATGATTCTATTGGGCTTGGAGAAGACGGCCCAACTCACCAGCCTGTTGAACATTTGGCGGCCCTCCGAGTAATTCCGAATATGTATGTGTATAGACCGGGCGATGCGAATGAAGTAAAAGGTGCCTACACATGGCTGCTAGGGCATAAAACAGGTCCGGTAGCGCTTATTTTAACAAGACAGCCTCTGCCCACATTAAAAGAGACCGAGAAAAAATATGAAGATGGAGTAATGAAGGGGGGCTATATTTTGATTGAAGAAGATCGATCAAAACCGCTTGATTATATCTTGATTGGAACAGGTTCTGAGCTTCAGTTAGCAGTAGAAGTTGGAAATCGGTTAAAAAATGAGGGAAAAAATGTTCGTGTTGTTTCACTTCCCTGTTTTAGATTATTTGAAGATCAAGATTACGATTACAAAGTCAGGGTTCTTGGTGGAATAGCAGGAAAAAGAGTCAGTATCGAAGCTGGAGTCTCATTTGGTTGGGAGAGATATATTGGCCCCGAGGGAATAGCAATCAGCATCGAAGAGTTTGGAAGATCAGCTCCTATAAATGATGTAATGCGCTATTTTGGGTTTACTGTAGACCAAATCTACGATAGGATTACGCGCAGTAAATAATGAAAAAAATAGCGATGTTTTTTTGTTTGGTAGCTTGTAGCTCGGTATGGTGCAGCGTTATAACAACAAATATTTTAGGGGAGTATTTTGATTTAGAGAATAATAGCACCCAAAGATACATATATGGGCAGTTAAATCTTACTACTACAGGTGCTACGCTACAAATTTTTCCACCGCTTTTGACAAATGGTGTTGCAGTTGAAGTAGCATCGCTTGGGCTTGCAAATATTTTTGTAAAGCCGGTAGTAGTAACAAAAACTTTGGCTGAATTAGTAATAGATAAAAAAATTGGTGCAGATGTTGAGATTACATTTAATCCGAATTTAGTAGCGACTCCCGGGTATCTTGCAACCATGTCTATTTTAGGACAGGTGCTTAATACAAATATTTATAGTAATCCCAATCCTGTTCAATACTTCATGCTTCAAATGACTCCGCTAACTGCCGGCCTTACGCAAAATGTTTTTTGTGATTTGCTTTATAATGGTACTGCCACAGATAAATGGCTTCTCCCCCCGGAAAATAATTTTCCATCACTGGGTGTTTTTTTAGCGCAATCGTGGAAGACACCGATCATTTTGCAGTCTAAAACAAATGTTTCATCAAAGATTGCATTTTCCTTCCAAATTCCTTTAAGTTCCTTTGCTAATTTAGATGTAGGTACATATCAGATTCGAATAGCCGTAGTGATGCTACCACTACAGGCTGTGCCAAGTTTTAATGCAACTCAGGTAGGTTCTCTTACAAGGTTGCTTGAGAGTGCAATTGCTACAGCAACAGCGCCAAACTCAATCTATGTGCCTAATGCAGCGCAGTTAGTCAACATTAAGGCAAACGCAGCCTATCTTACAAAGCTTATTGCAGATGTCACAAAAGCTGCCGCCCCCTAAGAACCTGTCTTAAACCATAAGAAGCTTTCACTATATAATAAGATGTTCCAATAAAAATAATTGCCTAAAATTCAACGCAAAGGCGCAAAGAAACAAAGGGGCAAAAAAAAGAAGAGGCCCTACTGCGCTTCCGCTATTTTATAAATAAAATGAATTTAAAATAAGAAAGCTAGCTTTGAGCCTTTGCGTTGAATTTTTGATGAAACCATCTAGTACGAGCTAGATTTCAGTTTAAAAAGGCGCCTCTAGGGTTTAGGACAGGTTCTAAAACAGCACTTAAGAAAAAGTCCCTTCAAATGTTTGTTGCAGGTTATGTTCGGTGATGTGCTCGACAAAGCCCATTTCAAATACGGGGCATGATTTTGCATGTTGCTCAATTGCTTGCTTATTGATGGTATCTTTTTCTCCGTTTAAGAGAACTCCGAATATAGGAATGTTTTCACGCTGCAGTTTTTCTAAAGTAAGAAGAGCTTGATTGATAGCTCCTTTGTTATTACGAATTACAAGAAGTGTCGGCGCATTAAATGCTTTCATAAAATCGATAACAAGCTCCTTGTCATTCAAGGGAAGCATGATGCCTCCAGCGCTTTCAACAATAAGATGGGAATGTGCAAGAGATTTTTCAGGTACCAAAGCTCCGATCTCTATTCCGGTATGCTGGGCATGAGGGAGGAGAGGCTCTCCAAATATATAGCTCTCCCTTAAAAAATGTGAATGGGGGAGGCCCGTCGCTTCATGAACCCACTCTGTATCTGTGCATGGACTTACTCCACATTGTAT
>CAMBTZ010000151.1 GCA_945870925.1 Chlamydia trachomatis
GTTTTGAGGGTAGGGGAGGCATTCTTCAAAGTCTTTGGGATCGGTCTGATTAAAAAGTGCTGTATGCCATTTTTTAAGATGGCAGATGTTGCGGAATCGTTTTCCATCGAGGTAGCTAAAAGCGGATGGGCCAAGACCGATGAAAGGACGTCCGGTCCAGTAGCCGGTATTGTGGATAGATTCCTGATTGTTTCTGCAAAAAGCTGAGATCTCGTATCGATTGAGGCCGTTTTTTTCGCAGGTTTGGACCGCATACTCAAGCATTTTTAAGCTATCTTCTTCTTGCGGCACTTGAGTTGACAGCTCTTTTTGTTTTTTATAATAGACAGATCCTTCTTCAAAAATTAGGTTATAAATAGAAAGATGTGAGATGGGGAGTTTTACTGCTTCATCGACAGTTTTTTTCCAGTTCGAAAAGGTCTGATTGGGTAGATCATACATTAAGTCGATAGATATGTTGTCAAAACCTGCCTCATAAGCAATTTGTACTGCCTGTTTTGCCTTTTTTGCAGAATGAGATCTTTCGATCATTTGAAGATTTGAATCGTCAAGTGATTGAACACCAATGCTAAGCCTATTGATTCCAAGTGAAATATAGCCTTGCATTTTCTCTAAAGTGACATCATCAGGATTTGCTTCTATGGTAATTTCTTTGGCGCCAATTGGAAAAAGAGAGAGAATCATCTCAATTTGTGATAGATCAAGGAGAGAGGGTGTTCCTCCTCCTAAATAAATGGAAATACTGTCACTTAAAGAGTGCTTTCGCAATTCCCACTCCCTTTTAATGCCATCCATAAAAAGATGGACATCCTGTAGTGGTTGCACAAAAAAATGACAATAAGGACACTTTTTTGTGCAAAAAGGAATGTGAACGTATATGCTACCAGTCGTCACGGTCGGGATCTGGAATTTCTGTCGATCTGCGCCATCGATTTCTCTCTGAATAAGGATCGTCATCGGTTTCATATTCTTGAGAACTAGATGATTGCTTTTCTTCACCGGCCATTTCAATATCAAATAGGGAGGTGTGATCTGCTTCCATTGTTGTGCTCTCAACTTCAAATTCAACTTCTGACACATCAGCTTCGGTTTCGATATCCGGCATAGATTGATGTTCATAGAGCTGTTTTTGATTTGATTTTTTAGGCATGGTGTAGTCTTCGGTCTCTCCGCTCTCTTTGAGGAAAATAAGCCTTTGTCTTTCCTCATCCATTTTCGCTTTAATCGCTTCAATTTCGAGTTTGTGTTTATCTAAATCTTTTTTTGGTACAAGACCAAGATCTAGCCACTTCTCCAAATCCTTAAGTTCACTTTCTAATTTTTTTAATCTTTCACTTTTCATATAAGGTGCCCACCGAAAATTTACGATACTTTCGCTGTTTTGTACTTTGGTTGCGAATTAAATTAAATATTTTTCTACAAATAGGCCAAAATTTTACTGAAAATAGTAATTCAACGCAAGGTCTCTTCTTGTCAAGAATGAGGCTTTATGTAGGATGGGATTATGCAAAATAAAGATTCGCACCCTATTAACTTTAGTAATCAAAGCTTTGTGCTAGAGCAGTTAGCGATATATTTGCGTGATCCCTCAGAATTAAGCTCGGATTGGATTGCATTTTTTCAAGGGATGGAATTTGGGGGTCTTTCTGTTGTAAATAATTCTTGCAGTAATAGTTATGTTTTAATCGAGGCGTATAAAAAACTTGGTCACCTTATATCAACAGTTAATCCGGTAGTTTCTTCACCTATGAAAATCCCCGAACTTGAGTCGGATCTTCCAGAAAAGGAAAGGCTTAGAATTGTGTACTCGGGAAACACTTCATATGAATGTTATAACATCGAAAATATAGAGCTTGAAAAATGGTTTCATCAAGAGATTCAAAAGGATAAGTCTGTTTTTGAAACAAAAGAATATGAAATGATTCTTCAAGAATTATGGAAGGCAAAATATTTAGAAGAATTTTTGCAAAAAAAATTTTTAGGTGCAAAAAGATTTTCTCTTGAAGGTGGGGAAAGTTTCATGCCGATGCTTGTTAAAATTTTTGAGTTAGCCGCAAATGAAGAATATCATTCGGGAATTATTGGGATGGCACATAGAGGTCGGCTTAACGTTTTATGTAATCTGTTAAAAAAACCGTATCACAAACTCTTTCAAGAATTTAATACAAAGATTATACCTGAATCTATGTACGGTCTTGGTGATGTTAAATATCATAAAGGTCATACATCAATTTTTAATGCAGCTCCGGGTAAGTCGATTCAGCTTGTTCTGGCTTCTAATCCAAGTCATTTGGAATCAGTAGATCCGGTAGTTCTGGGTTTTGCAAAAGCTAGCAAGGGAAAAGTTTTACCAGTAATTATTCATGGAGATGCTTCAGTTGCCGGTCAAGGTGTTGTCTATGAAACTCTTCAATGCTCAAAATTGAATGGCTATTCTGTTAACGGAACCATCCATATCGTGATCAATAATCAAGTTGGTTTTACTGCAACTCCAGAAGAGAGCAGGTCAACTAGGTATTGTACAGACATTGCTAAAGCGTTTGGCTTTCCTGTCATACATGTAAATGCTGAAGATCCTGTCGCTTGCGTAAGAGCTGCAAAACTTGCATTTGACGTAAGAAACCTTTTTGGATCGGATGTATTCATAGATCTCAATTGTTACCGAATGTATGGTCATAATGAAGCTGATGAACCTCGTTTTACAAATCCAATTCTTTATCAAAAAATAGATTCTAGAGCGGATGTCTACCAGATGATAAAAAAAGAGAGTGGACTTTCTCCTGATTGGATTGTTTCAATGGAGAATGGATTCAAGGAGAAATTAGAGAATGAACTAAAAGAAGCAAGCCATCAAGAAGAGGGTGGCATACCCTTAACGCCTAAACAAACACCCTTTTTAGGAAAAACAGGGGTGCCAATTGATGAATTAAAAAAATATATCGAAAAAATTACCTTTATTCCAAAAGAGTTTCATCCTCATCCAAAAATAGAAAAATTATTTTCTGCTAGAAAGAGAGCTACTTCAGTCGATTGGGCCACAGCAGAGCTATTAGCTTACGCATCACTGCTAGATCAAGAAATCCCGGTTCGTCTTTCCGGTCAGGATAGTAAAAGAGGGACGTTTTCTCA
>CAMBTZ010000152.1 GCA_945870925.1 Chlamydia trachomatis
TACAGCGACCCCCCAAAAAGGGACCTCTGGGATAGCAAGCATCACAACACTTGCTACACACCCCACTAAAGAACCAATCCAGAGGAGAGTTTTACGCCTTTTCATCTGATTAGAAAGATATCCTATAAAAGGACTAAAAACTCCACCCCCAAGCAACATTAAGATAGTCGCATAGGATGCTGTCACATTTGATATAGCGTATCTCTCCATAAGATAGGGAACGCCCCAAAGAGCCGCAAATACGATAATGGGCCCCCAGCTTGAAAACGCATAAACAGCTAATGCCCAAGTCTGCCCCTGTCCAATCACCTGCTTTAAATGTCGCCAAAGGTGCTTTTCGGGCTTCATAACTGCCTGATGCATGTGATCAGGCCGATCTTTAAGAAAAACAAAAGATATAATAGAAAGAACAAACCCAATACCTACAAGAATATACATCATTCCACGCCAACCGAATAGATCAACCCCCTTTGCAAGTGGTGCAGATCCACAAATTGCTCCTAGAACAGCTAATAGCTGGGTTATTCCCACTAAAAATGCAAAATATTTTCTATCAAACCATCTAGCTGCAATGCTTAATACCCCGACAAAAGCAAAAGCAGAGCCTATTCCCATCATAAATCGACCAAATCCAGCCCAAAAAACAGTCTCTGTGCCTGCAAAAAAAAGGGTCCCTAGCGTGCAAAGTAAAGCCGCCGCAGTTAATAGCGTTCTCGGGCCAAAATAATCATACAGAATACCCGCCGGAATCTGCATAAGTGCATAACTACAAAAATAGACCGACACCATCCAGCCTAAAACAGCTGCATTTATGTTGAAATCACGCATTAAATCATACGTCATAACACTTGGCGAAACCTGAATCCCCATTTCATATATAAGAAACAGAGATGCAATCAAATACATAAGTATCGATCGATGAAGCTCTTTTTTTGACATACTCATACTTTTAATGTATTATGCTACACCATATTTATATGGATAGTTTTTATTTTAAAAAAGAAAAAGAAAAAAGGCTCTAGACAAAAAATCAGATTCTGTTTTAATATGGTGCCTTATTTAGTCTATTAGAGAGTAATTTTAGAATTCTATCAAAAAGCCCTTCCATTATAAAACCCAACAAAAAACCATAATTAAAAGAAAACACGGAGAAAAAAGTGTCTAAAAGCAAAGGTATAGTTAAATTTTTTAACAAACAAAAAGGTTTCGGATTTATCACACCTGATTCAGGTGGAAAAGATGTATTCGTTCACATGACAAACATCATGGGTAATCCTGAATCATTAAGAGAAGGGCAAAAAGTAGAATACACTCTTGCTAACGGACGTAAAGGTCCAGAAGCAACAGACGTAAGCGCAATCTAAGTCCTGTTATAGGGGAAAGGCTTTATACCCTTTCCCCCTTATTTTTTACAGATCTACCTTTTCATCACCAATCACTTCCTCATACAATTCCTAAATTTCATTCTTGCAACTAAGGGTATCTGTTTAGTATATCTTTAATCTTAAGCACATCGCATCCGTATACATATTTCTTAAACCCACTAGAATTAAAGGGATGTTTTTCTGGTATGATCGTAGTAGGATCACCAAAAATTCGCTTCAAAGCTAATTGCCTTTTTAAAAGAGTCTGACTAAAATCATTTAATAAAATACACTCACGTGGATCAATTATACTAACAAATATTTTTTTTATAGGACATCCTTTTAATTTAAACCCCTTTTTAGCAAACATTTCTGCAGCAAATAATAAAGTTACAACCACCTCTTCATAGAAATTCACATTTGAAGAAACTACAAAAGCATCAATCTCTATTATACCCAATCCGAAACCCTCTTTAAATGAACCAACACCTATAAGCTCCGATCCTTTATTTTTATAAATCATATAACCTGACCAAGGATTATTATACATAAATACCTGCTCTGAATAAATTACTATCGACGTTGCAACCTTATCCGCAGATGGACATTCTGTTGTCCAATGAGTTTTATAATTTTTTACATCTGTCGCGATTTCAATAAAATCCTTTATTCCATGATTTTTTTCTAAAACATTCTTAGGAATCATTATTTCTGCCAAATCCTTTAAATTCCTTGGTATTGGTGGAGAACAAAATAAATTCTTTGTTGTTAATGTAAAAAGTCCTTTTATTTCATGGTTTTCTGTTATATATAAACCGTCGTCAAAACTTTCATCGCCTATAATTGATTCAAGAGAGCTTGCTACAGTAGACATATTTTTCACCCTTTAATTTCTTTAAGAAATTATAAATATTTTGCAAAAAGATACAAGATATTATATACTGCTCGAATGAAATCAGCCGTAATTTTAAAAAAAGATAAAGAAAAAGTACTTCATCAAAGACATCATTGGGTCTTTTCAGGAGCAATACACTCATTTCCAACATCATTTATAAACGGAGATTTACTCCCTGTTTATAGTTTTGCTAACGAACTACTTGGACACGGATATTTCAACAGTAACTCTTCTCTTTGCGGAAGGATGATTAGCTTTGGTGCTGAAGATCCTCATGAAACTCTACTCCAAAATATTAAAAATGCGATATCTCTTCGAAAGATGCTTTTTTCTGAAACTGAAACTGCTTACCGCCTTATTAACGGTGAAGGGGATCTAATTCCGGGTCTTATCGTTGACAGATATGGTGATTATCTTGTCCTTCAAATATCAACTCTTGGGATTGAACGTTTAAAAAAAATTATCGTCTCTCACCTTACATCTCTGCTCTCAGTAAAAGGAATCTATGAAAAATCACTTCTTCCCTCTAGAAAAGAAGAAGGCCTTGAACCTTTTGAAGGCAATCTATTCGGCGAAGTAGCAGAGCTTGTTGAAATATCCGAAAGGGGATCAAAATTTCTAATCTCCTATCTTCGAGGACAAAAAACAGGTTTTTTTCTTGATCAAAGAGAAATGCGTTCACTGATTGGCGAGCATGCAAAAGGAAAAAGAGTCTTAAATTGCTTTAGTTATACAGGTAGTTTTTCTATTTCCGCATTGAAGCATGGCGCAAGTTATGCACACTCCATCGACATCTCAAAAGAAGCAATTGAGCTTTCAAAAGA
>CAMBTZ010000153.1 GCA_945870925.1 Chlamydia trachomatis
CTCTGTTTTTACAGATCCGATGCAGATGACTGCAAAGAAAAAACCGTATCTGATAGATACACCTATCAAAGCAAATTTAAAGGACTATATTATAATAACTATTTTGAAGGTCTCCATGAATAGAATTCATTTTGAAGTAGCGCCGCAGCCTCCAGGTTTAGCTGGTTGCTTAAGAGCTTTTATAGATGCTGATTTTTCCAAGCAATTTTCTAATATTAAAATTGATATTATAGATATAGCCCGTGCAATTGATTCAACTATATTGGAAAATGCTCCGATATTTTTTTTTCATACGTCATGTACCATTGAAGGCGTAAGAAGTATGCGATTTTGTGAAATCCGAAGTTTTTGTGATTCTGATGATGAATTTCGCTTTACTGTAATTAAAGTTGAGACATTAGCAAATTTAAGAGATTTGTATCCGCTTGTGGGTACAGAGGACTGTCCTCTTAGAATTGGCAGACGTCTACATTAAATATGTCTCAAGTTAGGAGGCCGAGTTTCTCAAGACTTGCTTTGAGTTGCTCATTTTCCGGTTTATCAAAGACTCCACTTTGTCCAAGCCATTTTAGGTAGTATTTTGGAAGTGCTTCCAATGGTACTCCTCTATGTTTACCAAAGGGCATTTGGCGTACCTCAGTATTTGATTGATTGTTATAGATAAGTTTGTAGACTTCATCTATTGGTAAGTCTTCAATCATTTGAGAGAAGATTTTATAGAGGACCATGACATCATCAAGTGCTCTATGAGCGTTGCCTGCTTCAATTCCATAGATTTCACGAAGGTATTGAAGGGGGTGTTTAGGAAGATCAGGTCTATATTTTCTTGCCCATTTTAGGGTGTCAACATAGGTGAAATTTGGTAGAATTAATCCCGATCTTTTAGCTTCATGGACAAGAAAGTGTTTATCGAAGGCATCATTATTATGAGCAACAAGAATAGTATCGCCTGAGCAGAAGTCAAAAAATTCTTTTCCAACTATTGAAAAATTAGGAGCGTCTTTAACCATCTCATCTGTAATCCCTGTAATTTGAGTTACTTCTGGAGGGATAGGCATTCCGGGGTTAACGAATTTACAAAATGAGAGATTTCTAACAGGGTCAAAAGCCGCAATTTCAGTAATTCGATCTTTATCAGGTTTTACACCAGTTGTCTCAGTATCATAATAAATTGGGCGTGGGCTCATAAGATTCTCCGGTAAGAAAAAAAGGTTAGCAAAAGAAGTTATTTGATGGTATCTAAAAAATGGAGTAAACTGGGTTTTCTATGTCCTGTGATGTTAAATATATTTTTTCTAAAGGTGATCCTGACAAGGTTTTAACAGTGCTTGGAAAGGAAAGAGCATTGGCTGCGTTGGATGAAATGCTTTTAATACGAAATTTTGAGCAAAGGGGAGAGCAGGCATATCAAGCGGGTAAGGTGTGGGGTTTTTATCACGCATATATCGGGCAAGAGGCAATTCAAGTTGCTGCAATGTATGCAATGGGTCGTAAGGAGCATTTATGGACAACAACTTACAGATGTCATGCGTTAGCTCTACTTCTCGGAATGAGCCCTAATGAGGGTCTTTGTGAATTATATGGAAAAGCAAATGGTAATGCAAAAGGTCGTGGTGGCTCGATGCATATGTACACGGATAATATGTTCGGTGGCGATGGTATTGTTGGTGGTCAATGGGGTGTTGGAGCAGGACTTGCATTTAGTCTTAAGTATAAGGATTTAAAGGGGCGAATTGCCGTTTGTTTTGGCGGAGATGGCTCTGTTGCTCAAGGAACATTTCACGAATCAATGAATTTGGCTATGCTTTGGAAGTTGCCTTTAATGGTTGTGATTGAAAATAATCAACTTGGAATGGGAACTCAAATTCATAGAGCAATAGCGAATCTTCCTATAGGAGAAAATTTAGCTAAAGCTTATGGCATGAAGAGTTATACTGTAAATGGAATGGATTTTTGTGATTGTTTCGCAGTCTTTAAAGAGGCTTTTGATTGGATGATAAAGTCAGGGGAGCCTGTAATAATTGAAACTGTAGGTCATAGGTTTCGTGGTCATTCTATTTCTGATGCAGCAAACTATCGAACAAAAGAGGAACTCCAAAAAATTGTTGAACAAGATCCGATTGTCTTATTTGTTGAATATTTAAAGAAAAAAGATTGGATTACGGATGAGGAATTGGAGATGAGAAAAAAAGAAAAAAAAGAAGAGATTATTGGAGCGATGAAGTTTGCAGATGAGAGTCCTTTTCCGGATATTAACACGTTAGAAGAAGGTGTGATAGCTTGAGTAATCAAGAGATAGATATAAGGGAAGCGCTTCGTCAAGCAATTGATGAAGAGATGGAACGTGATCAAAATGTCTTTGTTATTGGCGAAGAAGTTGCAGAATATGATGGTGCTTATAAAGTCACAAAAGGTCTTTGGAAAAAATGGGGTGATAAAAGGGTGATTGATACCCCGATTGCAGAATCCGGATTTTCAGGACTTGCAATAGGTGCTGCAATTACCGGATTAAGGCCGATTGTAGAGTTTATGAGTTTTAATTTCTCCTTTGTTGCTTTTGATCAGATTGCAAGCAGGGCGTGTAAACTGCACTATATGTCTGGAGGAAGATTTAAAGTGCCTATTGTTTTTAGAGGACCAAATGGTGCTGCAGCAAGGGTTTCATGCCAGCATTCACATAATGTCGAAGCTCTTTATGGCCAGTTTCCCGGATTAAAAATTGTTGCTCCTTCATGTGCATATGATGCAAAAGGATTATTAAAATCTGCAATTAGAGATGATAATCCAATTCTTTTTCTTGAAAATGAGCTTATGTATGGAAACAAGCAAGTTATCCCACTTGAAGAATTTTTAGTACCAATAGGGAAGGGAAAAATTTTAAGAGAGGGGACGGATGTTACTTTAATCTCACATAGTAGGATGCTCCTTTTTTGTATGGAAGCAGCAGATTTTATGGCAAAGAGAGGGATTAAAGTTGAAGTCATTGATTTACGCACGATTAAACCACTAGATGTTGGTCTTATAGCAACATCTGTAAGAAAAACCGGAAGAGC